>JAZDLB010000251.1:0-2488 GCA_043802565.1 Candidatus Zixiibacteriota bacterium
GTGGTCTGGTCAACCAGTAAATCGTTTCCTACCATCTCAATTTTCTGGATTGCTTCCGGTCCATTTCCAATCAGGACTGCACCCTTCAAAGGTTTGGTTATTTTGCCATCCTCGATCAGGTAAGCTTCACGCACTAAGAAGTTAAAGTTGCCGGAAGTGGTGTCAACTGAACCGCCTCCCATTTTTTGAGCATAAACCCCTTTTGTGACCGATTTGATTATATCATCCGGGTTAGTTTTCCCCTGATCTATAAAGATATTGGTCATCCTTGGTATGGGAAATTCACGATAGGAGGTTCTTCTACCGTTTCCAGTTGACTTGGTTTTCATCAATCTGGCATTAAGCAGATCATACAGATAGCTTTCTAATATTCCGTCTTTGACCAGCACCTTTCTCTGTCCGGGAGTTCCTTCATCGTCGATATTGAAAGAACCTCTTCCATAGGGGATAGTGGCATCATCCACTACATTGACTACATCAGAGGCAACTTTATTTCCAATTTTATCTGCCATCAAAGAAGTGTTTTTTCTGATACCATCACCTTCTAATGAATGACCGAACGCTTCATGGATTAAAACTCCTCCCCAGCCAGGTCCAACTACTACTGGGTTTAATCCGGCTGGAGCATCCTCTGCCTGAAGCATAACGATAGCCTGCCTGGCTCCATCTTTACCTAAATCCTCAGGCGTATTTTTCTGAAAATAATCAAAATCTACTCTTCCACCAGCAGAGGCATAACCTTCAAACCTTTTGCTTCCTTCAACTGCTAAAGGATAAACCGCTAATCTGGTTATGAACTGGTCATCCTTAGCTTTTAATCCATCAGAGTTAATTATCAAAATCTTTTTGGCTTCGTCATAATAATCTACCCTTACCTGCTCTATCCTTTTATCATAATCCCGGGAAGACTGATTAGCTTTTTTTAAAAGTTCAATTTTTTTAGCCTCAGAAACTAACGCCACAGGTGATTTAAGGGTGAAATAGGGTTTAAGTTTTTGCAGGCTTAAATTGGCTGGTTTCTGGATTTTACCTGAGCTGGCGATAAATGCTGCTACCTCTGCGGCTTTTTTCAGCTCGGGATAGCTTAAATCATCTGAGAAGGCATATGCGGTTTTTTCTCCGGAGATTACCCTTACCCCGCCTCCCTGAATTATGCCATAGGTAAAGGATTTAATCTTATCCTCATCTAATTGAATTTCAGTACGAATAAGATGCTGAAGATAAATCTCTGCAAATTCCCCCCCTCTGGATAAAGCAGTTTCAAGGACTTTTTTTAAATCCTCATCTGCAAGGGCTTGTTCTAAGATATTTTTAGTATCTTCCGTGAAGCCAAAGGCATTATTTAACCAGAAAGGTGCGGTAAGCAAAGCTACTCCTCCTTTCAAGAAGCTCCTCCGATTGAGCTTGTTTTGATTTTTATCAGTCATAGGAAGTCTCCTGTCTAAAAAATAGTTTAAATCGCAATTTAAAGATTTTTCTCAAACTGTCAAGAGTAAAGAAAAAGGAAGATAAAAGAAAAAATGACTGATGACGGATAACGGTTGACGGATAAAACGTAGGGGAGGGGCTTGTCCCCTCCCGTTTTTTAATTTTAGTAGTGATTAGTAGCGGCAAGCCTCTGTGCCTACTCTTGATATTTGATTATAGAGTGCATCCCACCTGTGGTGGGATGTCGCATTGACACGGTCAATGCACTCCAAAAACAAGCCCAGGTCTTTTAAAACGATCGGGGCTTGAAAAAGATAAAATTATCAAACCTGTCAACATCCGGGAGCAGGTCCACCTTTGAAGAGATAGTTGATCAGATAAATCACGTCTGTAACATTGACATTTCCGTCGCATTGCATATCTCCACACATCAAGATTGGTTGTGGAGGTGGACCGCCTTTGAAAAGATAATTAATTATATAAATCACATCGGTCACGTTGACTTTAGCATCGCCAGTGGCATCGCCTGGTAAGCAGGAGGGGACATAAAACTTGTAGGTTTCGGTAGACCAGGTTCCTGGGCTATTGGTATCTTTAGCTTTGACCTTCCACCAGTAGAAGATGCCGATCTCCAGTTGGGGAGTAGTATAGATTGAGTCAGTGAGGTTAGCCACCACAACTGCTGTGCTGAAATCCGGAATGGTATCATAGTAGAGGTCGTATTTGACAACATCTCCGGGGTCAGGGTCCTTTGCCTTTCTCCAGATTAAAGTAGGTTCCAGGGAGGAAAGGGTATCCTCGTCTGGAGGAGAAACTAAACTGAAGGGTTTGGGTGGCTGTGGCACATAAATATTTACTTTAAAAACAGCAGTTGACCATCTGCCTGAGGTATTTATATCCTTTGCCAGAACTTTCCAGTAGTAACTGCTGTCATCCCTCACTGTGACAGTTCTTGAGGTGTCTTTCAGGTTAAGAATTTTTCTGGGATTGGTGAAGCCGGAATTGATATCATACCAGAGGTCATAGAGGATTGAATCCCCCGGGTCCGGGTCAGTTGTGG
>JAZDLB010000252.1:0-2642 GCA_043802565.1 Candidatus Zixiibacteriota bacterium
TAAAATCTTTCCCGGCAAAAAGAGCTACTCCACCACCTATTACCACAATTTCTGGATTAAGTAAATTTACTATACTGGAAAGAGCAGTGCCTAAATAATAAGCTGTATCCTGAATAACCCTACGAGCAACTCTATCCTTCAACTTCTCAGCTTGAAATAAGTCTTTTGCCTTTAATCTATTCAGATCACCTTGACATAGTTTATAAAGGACAGTAGTTCGATTTTTCCCCAGAATTTCCTTTGTCCTTTTTAGCATAGCCGGTTCAGAAGCATACACTTCCAGACAGCCATAATTACCACAGTTACATTTTATCCCATCAAAGGAGATCGAAATATGACCAAACTCAGGTCCCACAAAAGAGGAGCCACGAAAAAGCTTTCCATTAATAATAATACCACTACCTATTCCGGTTCCCAAGGTAATGCAGATACAATTTTTATAACTTTTAGCTGAGCCAAATTTATATTCAGCCAAAGCCATTACATTGGCATCGTTATCCATAAAGATAGGGTAATCAAAATATCGCTGAAGATATTTTCTTAAAGTAAAATCCTTCAAAAAAGGCAAATTAGGGGGTATTCCATTTATTCTCCCTTTTAAAATATCAACTGTCCCTGGAACCCCGATCCCAATCTGGTTTATCTTGATTTTTTTTCTATCAGCCAAGAGAAGTGAGGTGTCGATTGCTATTCTTAAGTTTTTTAAGACCCCTTCTCTACCTGAAGTTGAAGCAGATGAAATAATATCTCTGAAAAGAACTCTCCCGGAGGAGGAGACTAATCCATATTTTATATTAGTTCCCCCGATATCAACCCCTATGTTATATTTCTTTTTCATCCAATCTTTTGAACGTAGTACAGAGTTTAACTCCCCTCTGAAAGTCCGCGTAGCGAAGGTTTAAGACCTTCGCCGAGCCCTGAAGGCTCGGTTACGCGTCTGGAGTGCAAAGTTTTAGCTTTACCTTATAACCCCAGGTAAACCTGAAGGTTTACACTCCAAATCTCCTCCAAAACTTTTTTAGATCTCGGCTGAAGATTACCCTTTGATTTTATTATACTTCTCAACCCCTTTAGCTAAAATCCTCATCGCTTTTTTCAAATCCTCAACATTCAGAACATAGGCGATTCGAGCTTCATCCTTTCCCATCCCGGGTGTGGCATAAAATCCGGGACCAGGTGCAACCATAGTAGTAGCTCCATTAAGAGAAAAATCTGTAAGCATCCATTTAGCGAAATCTTCAATATCTTTTACTGGAAGCTTAGCCATAATATAAAAAGCACCAGAAGGTTTCTGGCAGATTACCCCTGGAATTTTCATCAATTCGGCATAACCGGTATCCCTTCTCCTTTTATACTCCTCCGCCATAGCTAAGAAATAATCCTCTGGCAATTTCAATGCACCTATAGCCCCGTATTGTTCGATGGAAGGGGAACAAAGCCTGGACTGACCTAATTTCAAAGCTGTATCCATAACCTCTTTGTTTTTGCTCACCAGACAGCCGATCCGAGCACCACAGGCACTATACCTTTTGGAAATCGAATCCAAAAGTATGGCTCTGTCCTCTATCCCTTCGATATACATTATGCTGGTATGAACCCCTTCATAGATGAACTCTCTATAAACCTCATCTGAAAGCACAAAGAGGTCATATTTTTTAGCCAGCTCTGCTATGGTTTCCATCTCCTCTCTTGTAAAAACCGTGCCAGTAGGGTTATTGGGAGTAGCAAGCAGAATCCCTTTTGTTTTTGAGGTTATCCTTTTCTCGATTATTTTTTTATCCGGGAGATGAAAACCGTTTTCCGCTTTAGTGAGAATGGGAACTAAACTTATATCTGTCACCTTAGCAAAACTATTGTAATTGGTGTAGAATGGTTCAAACACGATAATCTCCTCTCCCACGTCCGAGATACAGATCATAGCAAAGATTATTGCCTCACTCCCACCAGTTGTGATCTGGATATTCTCCGGCTGGACCAGGATATTTTTCCGGCGATAATATTCCACCAAGCCCTGAATAAGACGTAAATCCCCTTTGGAGTTACCATATTCCAGGACCTTGTTAGGATAATTCTTAACCGCATTCATAAACTCCACCGGTGTAGGGATGTCCGGCTGACCGATGTTCAGATGATAAACCTTAATCCCTCTCTTTTTAGCTTCATCAGACAAAGGGATTAACTTTCTTATTGGAGAAGCAGGCATCTCCTTCCCTCTTTTAGAGACTTTTAGTTTTGGAAGAGTCATATATTCTCCTTTAAATTTTATATCATCCCACAAAGTGCTGGGATTTTTAACAAGCTTGTGAATAATTTAACAAATTGAGTTTGGAGTGTCAATTAAAATGAGTGAGGTCTCTGAAAAAGTGGAAGGGAGTGGTCGGGCAGGGTGCCCGACCTACAATAGCTCAATGATTTACATTCTCGTCCTATAACGGATCCGTAGGATAGGCAGTCCGCCAGGTGTACTACTTCACAATATTGGTAACACATTTAAGACCGCGTAGGGGCGTCCAATTGGACGCCCTGCTGGGTTCGGGTGGAGACCCTAAAATCTGGGTTTCGCAAAGCTCAACAAGCTCCACCCCTACGCGATATCCCTTTAACAATCAATAACTTCGTTTATGTGACTCCCACTTTTACAA
>JAZDLB010000253.1:0-2050 GCA_043802565.1 Candidatus Zixiibacteriota bacterium
AGTAATTCATTTCCGAGTATAGCAGGCTGATAACTTCTTCCAGAACCTTCTCGATATCCAGAATAGAGGTGATCTTTAAACCGATCTGATTTATCACCCTTAAGCGTTTGGCTTTGTTGGTCTCCTTTAGGTAAAGCTGAACGTTTTCAATTCCAACCCCGACCTGGTTGGCAATAGAAGAGAGAAGATCAATATTCTCTTCAGTAAAATGGTTAGGTTCCACGCTTGCCAGGACCATTAATCCTATTAAGTTCTCCTTGGATTTTAAAGGGATACAGAGATAAGTTTGAATTCCCAGGGCTTTTGCCTCCGAGGAAATGGAATCATTTAATTCAGCCAGAGAATTGTTTTTTAACCAATTACGAGGTTCAAGAAAACTTTTCGCCCAGGGATCATCAATATTCGCCACTCTTTTCTTATCATACATATAAGATTCGAGACCTAAAAATGCCTCCAGAACCAGACGGTTATTTTTTATGATATGAATTCCTGCATAATCAGCTTTGGTGATTTGTTTAATGATCCTGACGGTATCATAATAAATCAATTTAAGGTCCATGGTCTGGCTGATAGTAGAGATGACCGAGTTAATAGCTGAGAGCTCGTGGACTTTTTTCTGGAGCTTCTCATCAGTCAGCTCAAATAACTGGGCATTCTCTATAGCGGTGGCAGCCTGATTGGCAAAGATCTCTAAGAGCTCGGTTTGATCTGGAGTGAACATCCCGGCGATAGTTCTATTTTCTAAGTAGATCAAGCCTAAGAGTTTCTGTTTTCTTTTTAAGGGGACGCAGAGGATCGATTTTAACTGTAAATCTAAGATGCTGTGTTGGTTTTTGAACCTTTCATCCTGGGAGGCGTTCTGTAAGAAAACTGTTTTCTGGGTTTCTATTACCTCCCGGATCACACTTCGGCTTATCTCAAACTCAGCGCTTTCGATCTCCTCTTTAGCCAGATTATGAGCCACCTTAAACTCTAAATCACCATCCTCTTTTAAGAAGATTAGATAGCCGAATTCTGCTTTGGTCATCTCTATGACCTGGTCCATAACATAGTTTAAAAGTCGTTCTAACTTTAAATTGGAATTCATGGCATTACTGATCTCTAAAAGCTGGCGCAAGGATTGGTCCTGGAAACGGCTCGGTCTGGCTTTATCCAGCTCAATGGCTTCCTTTTCAGCTTCCTCTAAATCGTTCTCCATTAATCTGAAGACTTCGGCGCCCTCATAAGAGGAGGAAGTGCTTTTCTTTTTCAGGTCTGAAGTAGTCATTGGAAAATCTCCATCCCTTTTGTAGGGCAAAGCTTTAGCTTTGCGAATATATTGGTGTTTAAAAACACGCAACCCTGAAGGGTTGCCCTACAAAAAATCTTTGATAAGACCTTCAATTAACTCCCACTAAAGCTTTTGACTGAGTTTTTATCCCCTCTTTTAAACCAGAGATATCTTTCCTTAATTGAATTTTTTTAGGCTCTGAAAGATAAGAGCCTCTGAATTCTTCAGGAACTTTAGCATAGATCTCCCTTAAAATATTGACCGTTTTTTTATAAAACTTGATAGCTAAGGAATATTTTTTCTGAGATTGATACAGGTTGCCTAAGCTGGCTAAAATCTCCCATTGCAGTTCTGGTTTCTGCAGAGATTCGGCTTTATCCAGGGCGGTTTTCAAGTCTTTTTCAGTCTCCTCCCAGGAGAAATTTCCCTGATCATAGTTTGAAATTTTGGCTTTTAACTTGGTCTTACCCAGAAGAAGAAGGGTAGAGAGGATAAGCCCAACATCCTGTGATTTCTCTGCAAGCTTACCTGCCCCCTTTAAGAGTTCAAAAGTCTGCGAGTAATTTCCGGTTTCCAGGTTTAATTCTGCCAGAGATTTTAAACCTTCGGCTTCTCCAGGCTTGCTGTTTAATTCTCGATAGATCTTTATGGCTTTCTGCAAATATCTTTCAGATTTAAACCATTCTCCTTTTATCCGGTATATGTCACCCAGGAGGTTAAAGGCACCAGCCTTTCCAAAGGTATCTTTCAATTTACACTTTAAAGCGTAGCTTTTATGAG
>JAZDLB010000254.1:0-6197 GCA_043802565.1 Candidatus Zixiibacteriota bacterium
CATCTTATCCCTTCGCAATCTGAAGATTGCGGCTACCTTGTAAGACTATAACTTTAATAAATTGAGAAATTATTTGATTGTCAACTAAGAAAATAAATACGCAGGGGCATTCAATCCTAGAAACGGATCCGTAGGATTGAACGCCCCTATCTTTTCGTAGCGTCCGACAGAAACGTCGGACGTTACACTTTTTCAAGTAGGCTAAAGAAAATTCTGCCTGGCAGCAATAAACAGCAAGATGTCTGTTCTACCGATCCCAAAAGCTAAGGCCGGGCAATGGCCCGGCCTTAGCTTCGAGAGTTCCTGCCCCTCTCAGAAATTAACTTCACTCCGGTTAAACTACTTCGGAAGTTCAATCAGTTTATCTTCATAACCATCGTAGAAATCGTGACAGGTTAAAAGGAGAATCTGGTATTTCTTGGAAAGCGATTTTAAAAGCTTTAAAGCATTTTTCCTTCTATGCTTATCAAAAGTAACGAAAGGGTCATCCATAATCACCACCGGCTTTTTATTTTCAGAGATCAAGTTCAACAAAGCTATCCTGCAGGCAAGGTAAATCTGGTCTAATGTTCCCCGGGAAAGATACTTTTGTGGATCAACCCAGTTTTTCAGTTCATCTGAAAAGACCTCAAAACTGAAACAATTCTTATCAAACCTGACCTGATTATATTTTCCATTAGTTATCTCCTTTAAGAGTTTGGAAGTTTCCTCCTCCAGAGTTCCGGTAGAAGAATCTATCACCTTTCTCCTGGCTTCCTCTAAGTTCTCCAAGGTTATTTCATACACCTCTATTTTTTTCTTTAGTTCCTCTAAGGTCTTCTGGGTTTGCTCTAATCTTTCCTCCAGGCTTGCTTCTAACTCAGCCCCGGACTCTGCCATCTCTAACTCTTTATTGAGAGTAACCGATTTAAGCTCTAAATTCCTTTTATTCTCCTCTAATTCTTTAACCCCTTTCTGGAGAAGCATAAATTCTTCTCTTTTCAAAAAGTATGGTCCTAAATCTTTGGTCTTCTCATCCCATAAAGCTAATTCTTTGGTTACCTCCTTCAGCTCATTTTCTAACTCCCTGGCGTTTTTTCCACCTAACCAGCCTTCATATCTGGAGAGCTCGTTTTTTATCTCACGGTCTATATCCCGGTAATGTTCATAGTTTTCCCTTAATATCTGGGAGGAGATCAGATCATATTTTTTCAAAACTCCCTTCAAGGACTGAGTTAATTCGTAGGTATCTTTTTCTAATTCCTGGAAACGAGCTGTTTTCTGTTCCAACTGTTGAGAGTAGAAGCTCCTTTCACTCTTTTGCACGAGTAATTTGAACCCGGAGATAGAGAACAAAACAAAAGATAGTCCTGCTCCTGCCCAGAAGAATGGTTTGATAGATAATGCTAATAGGGTTAAAAGTAGAGTTAAACCTAAAGTGGAAAAAGCAAAAATTTTCAAACTCTGGCTCGGAGTCGAAGCCACAAGCACACTCTTAAGCTCCTCCTCCTCCCTGACTAGTTCGACCTTCTTGTCCTCTAAGAATTTTAACTTTGCTTCTAACTCATCTACCTTATCTTTATCCTCCCTATTCACCGCCACACATTTAGAAGCCTCCTCTCTCAGCTTCCGCACCACCCTTTCTGAATTCTGAGTCTGTTTGATCCGGGTGTTTAAGTCGTGAAATCTTTCTTCTAACTCCCTCTGTTTTTCCTCCAGTTTAGAAGCCTTTTCAGCTTTTTCTAATAACTCTTTTTTAACCTCTAATTCCCTTTGAATTTTCGCCAGATTAGTAGAAACTTCCGTTAGCTCACTTTTGCTTTCCCTTATCTTTTTGTTCTGATTCTTAACCTTTTCTAATTCATAAAGGAGCTCTTCTTTATCTATTTCATATTTCTGAATTATCCCCAAGTTTTTAGTTCCAACCTTTTTTAACTCTCCTAATTTCTCCTTAAGACGCTCGATAATCGTAGAGGCTTTTACTTTCTCTTCCCCTCCGGTTACCATGCTCTCTAATTTATCCTTAACCGCTTCTACGCTTGAATCCAGACGAGACATCTCATCCTGCTGAACGCAGGCGGTGGCTAAAAAAATCTCTTTGGAGGGGATCCCTATCCTCTGGTTGATAATCTCTTCAACCTCTTTCTTATCCTCCCAGGTCTCTCCAGTTGGTTTCTTGAAGAGTTTAAGGGAACCACTATCGAAATTTTTCTCCAGGCTATAAGAATTTCCATCTACCTCGAAATCCAGCTCAGTTTCAAAATCTTTTTGAAAACCCCAGGAGGTTTTCTCTTTCAACTCTTTTTTTTGAGATTTAGGATCATCATACAGGGCACAGGTCAAAGCTTCAACCAGTGTAGATTTGCCAGCTTCGTTATCCCCTTTGATCAGATTGATCCCGGAGTTGAACCCTATCTCGAATTTATCAAATTTACCAAATCTTTTGAGATTTAACTTTTCTATTTTCATCTTTTAAAACCCTTTCTCAAGATACATCTTGCATTTTTCCACTTAATAATAGACAACCTAAATTCTTCACCTCCTGATATTTTTCCTTTTTCCCTTCTTCCGCCGTTGCAATTTTTTCTTCCATTATCTGAAGAAACTGACCGGTTACCGTATGCCAAGGGAACTTTGAGCTGGAAAGCTCATCCCAGAAGATTTGAGACTCTTGCTCAAATTCAAGATGAAGAAATTGATCCTCTAATACTTCTTTCAATCTGGTAATATCCTGGTTACTTGATAATTTATGATTTCCTTTAAGCCTGACTTTTAAGATATTTTGTTCCCCTTTATAGTTTTCTATCTCTCTTAAAACCTCGGAGGAATTTTTGAATTTATCCAAATAGAGCTCAATCTCCTCCCATCTTATTTCTCCAATTTTGAACTTATCAACCTTGATCTGGTTTTCATTCAATTCTACCATTAAAACATTTCCAGAATCTTTTTCACCATACTTCAACTGTTCCGGAGAACCAGAATAATAAGTATGGGGATTCTTAGAGATCTCCTGAAAAGAATGCCAGTGTCCTAAAGCGATGTAATTAAAACCACTATTTCCAATTTCCTCTAAAGTGATAGGAAAATCATCCTCCTGGCTTTTAGAAGGAATCTGAAACGAGCCATGAGCCAGAGCGATATTGTATTTTGAATTAAAGTCTGGATTTAATTTAGGAAGCGGACTCTCTTTACTCCGGTTTGACCTATTCCCTTTCCCATATACCGTTACCCCTAACTCCTCGAAAAAGACAAAAGGCTTTTCCTCATCCACTAAGAGATGGAGATTGGGAGGAAAAGAGTCTGGATCTATATTTCTGTAAATAGAGGAATTATCATGGCAATCATGAGTTCCTGGAATCAGGCAGACCTTTGTTTTATTCAATCTGGAGAACTCACCTAAGACGAATCCCAGGGTAGCGTTAGATACCTGATTGGAATTGAATAGATCACCAGAGACCAATAATAGGTCCACCTTTTGCTCTAAGGCTAAGTCTATGATTTTCATAAAGGTTTTCTTAAGCTGGGCTCTTAGCCTATCTCCACTTCTACCTAAGCCGGAGAATTTAGCCCCTAAGTGAAGATCTGCAGTATGCAGGATTTTTAACATTTCCCCTCCAGAAAGCTTATTCCTTGATGGTATGATTCCAATTCATTGTATCGGCTGAAAACAATAAATATCTTAGGATAAAATATGGTAGCCGCAAGTCCTACGGTGGCTACGCCAGACGTAGTCTCCGTCTCTCGGACTTCAGCTTGTGAGTCCTTTCATTTCCTCAGAAGTGGCAATGCTACAGTTGTGGAGAAACGAAACAAAAATAAGGACGCAGACTAAAGTCTGCGGCTACCAAAAAATTGTTTTCCCCTTGAACTTTTGAACGTTTGAACCTTTGAACGTTATTTTCTTTTAAGCTTCACCACCGCTTCTATATGATAAGTTTGAGGGAACATATCTACTGGTTTAACTTTCTCGAATATATAATCTGCTTCACATAAAAGCTTCAAATCACGAGCCAGGGTGGCTGGGTTGCAGGAAACATAGATGATTTTTTCTGGTTTGAGCTCAAGTATTGAAAAAATAACCTTCTCATGCATCCCTCCCCTGGGCGGATCTACCACTATAACTTCTGGTGAGTATCCCTCTTGAACCAGAGAAGACAAAACTTCCCTGGCTTCACCTGAAAGAAACCGGCAATTCTTTATAGAATTAAGCTCCACATTTCTTAAAGCATTTTCTATCGAATCCTTTACTGCTTCGATCCCAGTCACCCTTTTAACTTTTTCAGCTAAAAAAATAGAAATAGCTCCTGTGCCTGAATACAAATCTAAAACCTCCTCAGAGCCATCCAGTCCTGCATATTCGCAGACAATTTCAAATAGCTTTTCTGCCTGTTTGGTATTGGTTTGAAAAAAAGAGTTGGCTGAGATCTCAAAATAGAATTTACCTAATTTTTCCTGGATAGTTCTTTCCCCGGCTAATACCAATTCTTCTTCTCCAAAGGCGATGTTAGCCCATCTTGTATTTATATTTTGCACTACCGCTTTTATTTGAGGAAAGTTTTTCATAAGCCCATCTGCGAACGTTTTGGATTGTTCGAATTCTCCTGAATTAGTTACCAGATTAACCATCATCTCAGTTTTATTTTTACTTTCTCTTATAGCTAAATATCTCAAAAAACCATAATGCTCTCTAACCTCATAGGGGATCAGATGCTCCTTCTTGCAAAAATCCCTGACCCAATCAACGACTTGATTAGAAAGTTCGGATTGAAGATAACATTTTCCCAGATCAAAGACCTGTTTGAAATTTTGATAAGGATGTAAACCTAAGAGCGGTTTTTTTGAAGGATCTGCTCCAAAGGAGAATTCCATTTTGTTGCGATAAAAATAGATGTCTTCTGAACCCTGGATCTTTTCAAGCTCGAAATCAGAGAAGCCACCTATGTGCTTCAAGCTATCCTTAACCGTTTTTGTTTTGTAATAAAGTTGAGAATCGTAATTCAAGTTCTGCCAGGTGCAACCTCCGCACAGACTAAAGTGAGAACAAATTGGATCAACTCTTTGTTCTGAACTTTTCAGAACCTCAACTAATTCCGCCTCCGCGAAGTTCTTTTTTTTTCTTTTAATTTTGACTTTAAGGGTATCCCCGGGAAGTCCCCCTCTTATTAGAATTACCAGTCCGTTGATCTTACCTACGCCTTTCCCCCCATAAGCTAAATCTGTAACTGAAACCTCAACTATATCCCCTTTCCTTAGTGACATAGAAAACCTTTTTTATTTTTCTCAAGACTTACTGTTATCTATGCAGCCGTTGCGAACAACTGAAAGAAACCTTGTAGGGGTGAGGTCTCCTCGCCCTTTTGCATTTCGTAGTGCGACCCTTTGAGGGTCGCCTAAGAAATCGGGAGGGGACAAGCCCCTCCCCTACAGTTCCTTTTTATACGGTCACGCCTTCCTTTTGATGGATTGCTTCGTCGGTCAAATGACCTCCTCGTAATGACAGAGAGAACGCTTTAATCGTTTCTCAAGACGCATTCATACCTTTCAGATAATTCAACAAACCTCCCTTTTCAGTTATCTCCAGTTCCAATCCGGAAAGGGGAAGTCCGGTTATAGATTTCCCTGAAGCTAAATTTTTAACTTTACCTGAGGTGATATCTATCTCTAACTCATCTCCGGTTTTGATGATTTTAGATATGCCCGGACATTCTAAAAGAGGGAACCCTAAATTTATTGCATTGCGGTAAAAAATTCGGGCAAAGGATTCTGCCACCACACAGCTTACACCGTTTTCCTTTAAACATACCACCGCATGTTCTCTGGAAGAGCCTGTACCAAAATTCTTCCCTGTTACAATAATCTCTCCTGGCTTGACCTGTTGGCTGAATTTCTCAAACCCGGGCACAAACTCCATCGCATGTTTTTTCATCTCCTGAGGATCGGTTAAAGGAAGATACTGCCCATGATAGATCTGGTCCGTATCTATATCATCCCCAGCTACCCAGGCTTTCCCTTTAAATTTAGTCATCATCTTCTTTCTCCCTTTTAATCATATCTTTTTTTCTTTCGCATTCCTGCTCACCGGTTTTGCATTAACCTTCACAGGGCTCGATATGGATTGTGATCTCAGACTCACCCAGTCTATCTTTAATATCATTTTCCAGATGGTCACACAACTTATGGGCATCTTCGATCTTTATACCCTTGGGCACAACTAAATG
>JAZDLB010000255.1:0-3914 GCA_043802565.1 Candidatus Zixiibacteriota bacterium
ATTAAACCTTTGAAGATCTCCCCCTGCATCACTGGAAGGACTGAAAGTTTTTCAGAGGTCATTCTTTTAAAAGCTTCAGAAAGAGGGGCATCTTCTGAGGTGCTAATAAATTCCCGGCTCCTTATCTCTCCGATCTTGGTATCCTTAGAATGATAGTGCAGAGCAGAAAAGATTTTTTCATGTGATAATATCCCTAAAACTTTATTACTTTCTATAATTGGAAAATCCTGCTGAAGCTTATGGCACATTTTCTCTAAGACTTCGCCCAGGGTGGTTTCAGAGGTAATCGATTCCACTTCGGTCAACATAGCTGCTTTGACCGGAACATCTGCTATGGCTACTTTCAATTCTGTAGCTCTTTTCTCACCTTCTGCCCCTAAGTAGATAAATATAGCGATAAGAGCTAACCAGGGGTTGAAAAATAAACCATAGAAAAAAAGAAAAATGGCGAAAATCTCTCCGATTCCTACTGCTATTCTGGTAGCTTTTAGAAGCTCCATCTTGAGTCCCAAAATTCCCCTTAAAACCCTTCCTCCATCCATTGGGAATGCCGGGAGTAAATTAAATAGAGCTAAGAGAAGATTTATGATAAAGAGATTCAGGAACAAGTTACCCTGAAATATCGAGATCTTAAAGGTTTTCACCTCGGGGGTTAAGAACACGAAAGCAAGGTAGAAGATGAAAGCTAAGAAGATGCTGGTAAGAGGACCGGCCAGGGCGACATTGATTTCCTGCTTGGGCTTTTGTGGAAGCTCCTCCATTTCAGAGACACCTCCTATGGGGAGTAGAACGATATCTTTTACTTTAACACCATAGCTTCGCGCAACCAGGCTATGAGCGATCTCATGGATGACCACGCATAAAAAGATGAGGATGATGCTCAACATTCCCTGTAATCCGGATTGAGCCCCTTGCATTCTACTCCCATAAAAACCGATGAAGATTATCAGTAAAAAGAAAGTTATATGAACCCTTATAGGGATTCCAAAGACTTTACCGATTTGAAACGACCATCTCATTTTGCCTCCTTTGAGGGTTGGAACTTAAATGAGATTAAAACCGAACCATTTACTATAATTAGAATAAAATTTGAGCTGGTTGTCAAGATTTATTCTGGAGTTGTAGGAGTGGGGTAACCCCGCTCCTACATTCTCATTAGAAAGGAGATGGAAGAAAACAGTAGGGGCGACCCGGCAGTTCGACAAGCTCACTGCTCTGAGCAAAGCCGAAGAGCGGGTCGCTCCTACATCCAACATATATGAAACCCATCAAAACTTTTTTCTTGATTTCCACGCTTCTAACATTTAAATAGAAATGGAGTAAAATTGAGAAACAGTCAAACTTCAAAGCCAGGAGGTAAAAATGGCATACGTTTCTAAGAATTATGATTCATTATTAGGGATGGAAGGTTTCAGTGAGACGCTTCTGAAAAACCATTTCACCCTTTATCAGGGTTATGTGACCAATACCAATAAGGTCCATGACCTGTTAGTCGAATTACACAAAGCCGGGAAAATCGCAGGTCCTGATTATGCGGAGCTTAAAAGGAGATTTGGCTGGGAGTTTAACGGGATGAGACTACATGAATTATATTTTGAGAACTTAGGTGGAAAAGGACAGATCAATCAGTCAAGCAAATTGGGCAAAAAGTTGGCTGAGGATTTTGGAGGTTATGTCCACTGGGAATCTGATTTTAAAGCCACAGGTTCAATGAGAGGGATCGGCTGGGTGATCTTATATCAGGATAATCTTACAGGAGAACTTTTCAATCAGTGGATCAACGAACACGATGTTGGCCATCTAACTGGCTGCACCCCGATTTTAGTCTTAGATGTTTTCGAACATGCCTTTATGATAGACTATGGTTTGAAAAAGGCAGACTATATCTCAGCCTTTTTCAAGAATATTAAATGGGATGTGGTTGAATCCAGGCTGAAGTAAAGTTTGAAGTTTGTAAGTTTGTCGTAGGGGCATGTTACACGTGCTCCTGTTGGTTTTTCGTAGCGTCCGACCCTTGTGTGTCGGACGCTAAGGTTTTGTTCGTTTGTAGGGGCGAACCCCTCCTTCGGCTCTGCTCCCTTCGGTCTGAGCTTTCCTTCGACACTGAGTCTCAGGACGAAGTGCAAGGTCGAAGGGAGCTTTTCCTTCGGCTCCGCTCTCCTCGAGTCTGAGCGACCTCGGAGTCGAAGACAGGACGGTGAGTTTGTTGAACCGTCGAACCGTGTGTTCGCCCGAAGATTTGGGCAGGCACAGGGGCCTGCCCCTACGTTGATTACACATCTTAATTACTTTATAGACACCCTTTTTGATACTTGTGCCATATTGGTTATGGGCAGTGCAAGGGCATCCTTTCCGAAAAGGGAATTTATCAGGCTCTGGGGTGCGGAGCGATAATTCAGAAGGGCGATGATATTTAAAGAGTTTGCCTTAGGAACTGTGAAGGCAAAATTCTCAATCATATTCCCCTTGGGTGGTATCCGCTTATCAGAGATGACAAAAGTTCCTTTAGCTACGTTTAGAGTAGGGTTGCCTTTAGAATCTCCCAGGATAGTATTAAACATTCTTGTCTCTGGTATTAAATCTCCTTTATCATCTATTGTTCCAGAAGAATAAACAGTATTTCCTTTATCATCTAAAATCCTTATCTCCAGCCACATCTGTCTTACCTCTGTTAAGCCAGTTGGTAGATAATGTCCACACCCGGAATTTGTAACTTTAATTTTAAATTCTCCAATATTACCGGAGGAAAACATTTCAGGGACAAGAATCTCTAAAGAAGCCGCATTTTTCAATCTTTCCCGGGCTAAGATTGTATGCAGGGTATCCCCTAAGAGAAAAGGAACAACTCCATTTCCTCCAACATTGTAATGGGTATAAATATGCTTTCTTTCCGGACCCATAACACAAGCATTTCCAGGATTATCCGGTCTTTCTGTCGACCCGGTGGCTGGGATTCCTGGCCTTTGTCTCATATGGCAGTCCTGACAATTGACCACAGTATTCGGGTCTAAAGTATTATAAGGGCTTCCCCTCCATTCAGTATAAGTTTTCTCTATAGGTAAATCATTCCCAGCATGAGTAACATCATGACACATCCCGCAGAATTCTGAGCGGGTATGAAGCTCAGAGTATTTAGTCCCATGAAAAGGAGATTCAGAGTCCTTAAAAGGTCCCCACTTTATTCCAGGGTTATTTTCACCTTCTCCTGGCTCTAAAATAAAAGGGGCATTTCCAATCCCGGCAGAGGCTTTTACCGAATGGCAGAAATCACAAAAAACTCCTTTTGAACCTATTTCACTAACCTTCGAATAATCCCCTTCTGTGGTAGGTAGCTCCCCAGTCAAATGCGCCACAGGTGTATGACAGCGAACACAGGATAGAGCTTCTTCTTTTTCCTTCTCAGTTTCCACTTGGGTTAAAAATAGTTTGGAGACTTTCTGAAAAACCGGATCTTTTAAGGCAAAAGAGTGCATCCCTCCCTCCCACTGGTCGTAAATCTCAGGATGACATCCGGAGCAGACCGAAGGGTCAATAAACTGGGAGAGCTTAAAATCTCCAGGCAGGGAGATTCTACCATTCAAATCCATATTGGCTGGTCTGGTCGTTTTTGTTTGTGGCCAGGTAGGTGAATGGTCTTTTGTGTCTGCAATGACTATGATGGAAAAGATAATCACTGTAAAAAAGATCAGAAGAACGATTAGCATTTCCTTTTTCATACTTCCTCCTTTTTAAAGACCCAAGATTTCTCTTGATTTTCACTTAAAATAAAGTAAAATATAAAAAATTGCAAGGGGAAAAACCGCCTAAAGGCTGGTCTTTTAGAAAAGGAGGTTTTGTGAATATAGTCGTTTGTTTAAAACAGGTTCCGGATACGGAGACCAAAATAGTTTTAAATACTGATTCATCTGGTATTT
>JAZDLB010000256.1:0-11474 GCA_043802565.1 Candidatus Zixiibacteriota bacterium
GGTATTTTAATAGGATTTCTTAAAAACCAGTTTTGCAGGGGTAATTCATCTCTGAGGATGCCAGCGAAAACAAAAGCTGATTATTCATAGATCGGATACTCGTACCTGACCATTCATCTACTTTTTCAAAGATCACTTTAAAATGGAGCCGACGGGAGTCGAACCCGTGACCTTTTGACTGCCAGTCAAACGTTCTCCCAACTGAACTACGGCCCCCAATACAAGGTTTAAAAGTTCAAAGGTTTAAAAGTTTAAAAGTTTAAAACAAAATTAAATAATAATACAAAGGCAAAAATATTAAGTTTTTAAAGCTTGTCAAGTAAAATTTACGAGATTTAGGTAAAATTGAATTTTACTAAACAAACCCATCCAAGAATTGGAGACTACGACGGATGTGATAATGTTTGGCTGGCTCGTATTCAACGTGGGAAGGATTTGCACTCCAATATACTTTGAAAAAATAATTATTGCTCTTTAAAAGAAAACTTGACAAGGCTCAGTAATTCTATATAATTAATTCTTGAGTTTTTAAATAATGGAGTGGTTGGGTAGGGAAAACTAAAAACTAACCCCTATACACTAACCACTGCTTTATACGCCGGAGTGGTGAAATTGGCAGACGCGCCGGACTCAAAATCCGGTGAGGCTTAAACCTCATGTCGGTTCAATTCCGACCTCCGGCACTTTTAATACAGTTTGGAGTTTGATGTTTGGGGTTTGTTCGCGTAGCAGAGGTTTTAAACCTCTGCTACCGAGCCCTGAAGGCTCGGCTACGCGTTATTTCTCAACGGGATCTTCTACTTGCTAATAGAAAGAGAGCATAAGTCCCTCTCTTTTTAAGAGAGGGATTTAGGGTGAGTTATTTTATCGCAACCTGAAGATTGCGGGTGCCTGCTTCTATGATAGGTTCGCCATTGTTTCTTTTTCTGGGTAGGCACACAGGTCTACTCCTACAGTTATCGCAACAAACTCATCTTTTTTGTTTCTTTATAATCTCCAGCTTTTAATTGGTAGAAATATATCCCGGAAGAAACTTCATTTCCATTCTCGTCTTTTCCATTCCAGATAATCTGATAATTTCCAGGCAACTTTTCCTCATCCACTAAAGTTCTTACCTTCTGCCCTAAGATATTATAGATCACCAGGGTGGTGTGGATGGGTTTCCAAACTCCAAACTCCAAACTCCAAACTCTGAAAGGAATATTGGTTGAGGGGTTAAACGGATTAGGATAGTTCTGTCCGAGGGTGTAGTTCGGATTTAATCTTTCTTTTTCATCTTTTACATCTGAAGAGCTTTTGAGCATCAGCTTCAATTCAAAAGGTAAGTAATTATGCTTGGTTACAGTTAAATCAATCTCTCCTTCTCTCAAACCCAATATAGAGATTGCCAATTTACCTTCTGAGTTGCTCATACCTACAAAAAGAAGAGTATCTTTATAACTGAGGGTTACTTTTGCTTCTGGTAAAGGTATCTGCCTTGCTTTTACCTCCAGATAAAGAATGGAATCATCAATTGTTTTTTCAGAGGGGTAGTTTACCTCAAGCGAACAGGGTATATCAGTCCAGATTTGCATCTCCGGGTCACCCAAGAGGTTATGCCCGTAATTCAGGTCCCTATAAATTGAATAGGCTGTTTTTGAGAAAGCTTCAGCTATTCCAATATGATGTTCATATTCAGGTTTGAAAAGGTTTTTCATAAATTCATCTGCTAATTTATATGAAGTTGAGACCCATCCCCAGCGAGAATATCCTAAAAAGGCAACTGTTCCTTTGTCTTTTCCTACTAAAAAGCTTTTTCCGATGCAGGGAGGAGTTCCTAAAGATTGTTCAGATTCTACATCTAAGGCGGTTTGATTGCAAGAAATAGAATATAATATTCCTAATTTATTGGCATTATTCAGGTAATTCAGATGACCATTGCCATCTTCTGTTCCGGAATCTGACAGAACATAGGATTTAGGCCATTGGTTGATAAGGTTTGAGCTGGCTACAAAACCGTTAGATTTGCCATGGGCAAATACCCCTATTATTCCCCAGCCCTGATTCAAAGTCTCTATACATTTTGATCCGGATGGATTAGTTGGATTCTCAGCATTTCCTGAAGGTGATTCGACTAAGCTTGAGAGGTCCTGATAAAATCGCTGGTCAACTTCCTGCGAGACTAAAGTATGCTGGCCAACTGAATCCCAATCACTCATCTGGTCAGAGCTTATCCATATAGCTTTTTTGAGATATGAAAAATCGCCTGAGCCAGGGTTTTTCTCGTAATTAATTATTTTTTGAACAAAAGTTTCGGCCTCTTCTTTAGTTTTTACCGGTGCTCTGCCCACAAATAGCTCCGGGAAAAGATCAGGGGAATCATCAACTGGTTCGCCGTAAATTCCGTCTTGATCTTTGTCCCATTCACCATCTAAATCTGCATAATAAAGGTCACAGATCTGCAGGTTGCTTATTGGAATAGAAGAAGAGGTGTTAGCATGATAGGCATATCTAAAGGGGATTATCGTCCCATCGCCACCTAAAAGGACCCATAAAACACCCTCAGGATAAAACTGAATAAGAAAATTTCTTATTTTTTCCTGAGTATCTCTGCCATTATAGCAGTTTTCTATGCTATCTAAAGTAATCAAGGATGCTCTTAATCCCTTTTGAGTCTTCCATTCAATAAGAGGAGTAAATGAGTTTTTCAGTTCTTCTGAAGTGATTAATAGGTAAATTGGTTGTTCTGAAATCTGACTGGAATATTCACGAAAAGAAGGGTGTGAGATAAGCTCTTCAGAATTAAATAGAATATCTGAAAGAAAGCTCTTATGAAAGTTTGTTCTTTTTTCTGATATAGGTTTATTATAGGGTAAAATACTGTCTTTCAAAATAATCTTCAGCTTTAAGCTCTTGTGTAAAATAAGATTCTGAGATCCTGGGAGGTATTCTAAAGGATATAAAGCCAGTGTTACAATAGAATTTCCATCCAGGAAACCTTTGTTTGTAATCTCAACCGTCTCTTCTGGATAGGGCTTATCTGAAAAGTAAATCGAACTATCAAGCTTTAAAGTATCCTCTATTAAAGTTCCATCGGTTTTCTCTTTTTTTGGAGAAGGATAAATGAAAAATTTTCCAATAAGTTTTTGGCTCTCAGCTTCGCAGATTATAGTATCAATATCTTTGTTCTCCGGGATTAAAAGGTTTATTATCCTGAAAGGTAACTGGGGTTTTCCTTCTTCTTCAAGATTTTCACCATTTTTTAACTGGATGTAATCAAATCGTCCCTTTTTCTGAAAAAGTAGCTCCTCTTCAGAGAAATTTACCTGATAGACTAATTGGGAAAAGGAAAATGAAGGTAAGATTAATATAAATATCCAGCTTAATAAAAACTTCTTGATCAATTAGTCTCCCCCTCATTAGAGAATTTCTAAGTAATCAATAAGATTATGGCAAAAGGTTTGCCAGAATAATATGAAAGTAGACAATTCAATGATTTGTCTATTCTGTTGTAAGAGAAGAACTTAAATTTTTGAAGACTTTTAAGTTGAAAATTTGAATCAAGATATTGAGGGAATAACTCCATAAATAGTGGTGAGTTTCCTATACTTATAAATCTTTAAAAAAAAATTTTAGAATTTCTAATTTTTTTCTTGACAAAAAATGTAGCTAAGATATATTGGGGCAAGTTGTGGGATATTGTGGCAAATTTTTTTTCTTAAAAATCAATAAAAAATAAAAATGCCCTACACTAAAGACTCTTACCAGCACACAATTGACCATAAAGGGAGGGTCAGCCTTCCTGCGAAATTTAGAAAAGCAAATAGCTCAACCCAGTATGATACCTATAAGATAACTGTTGGTTTAGAAGGGTGTCTGGCAGTCTATTCAATGGATGAATGGGAGAAGTTTTTAGAAAGACTGGGTAGCCTTCATTCGAACCCAAGCGATGTCCGGTTTTACCAGAGGATGATCTTCTTCAATGCTTGCGAATCACAGTTAGATAAACAGGGGAGGATAACTATTCCTCAGGAGCTATTAGCCAAGGCTAAAATCGAGAAAGATGTTCAGATCATCAAGATGATGGACCGAATCGAGCTCTGGAATCCTAATTCTTTCCAGGAGTATTTAGAGAAGAAGAAGAAAACTATTGAGGAGATCGTGGAAGAAGTTGGAGGTTAAAAAGCTATCTATCACAAGCCGGTTCTCAAAGAGAAGGTGATAGAATATCTAATCACCGATAAGTCTGGAATATATATAGATGCAACTTTAGGGTGTGGAGGACATTCTGAAAGGATTTTAGAAGAGCTGGATGAGGGAGGAAGGCTCTTAGGGATAGATAAGGATGAAGATTCCTTAAAGATATCCCAGAAAAGGCTGAGGAGGTTTGGAAAGAAGGCAAGTTTTTTCCAGCAAAGCTATAGTCAAATCCCTGAGCTTCTAAAGAATTTAAATTTGGATAAAATTGATGGGATCCTTTTTGATTTAGGATTTTCCTCCTATCAATTAGATGATCCGGAAAGGGGTTTTAGCTATTCCTCAAAGGGTCCATTGGATATGAGATTTAATCAGAACGAAAGTAAAAAAGCAGAAGAAGTGGTGAACGAATATCCGGTTGAAAAACTGAGCCAGATCTTTAAAGAATATGGGGAGGAGAGATTCTCTAAAAGGATAGCTCAGGCAATTGTGCAGAATAGAAGGGTCAAAAGGATTGAAACTACTCAGGCCTTAAAGGATATAGTGAGGAGCATCTTAAAAATAAGGTACGATCTTAAAACCCTTTCCCGAATCTTTCAAGCTCTGAGAATTGAAGTCAACCAAGAGCTTTCTGAATTGAAAAAGGGTTTAGAAAGTGGAATTGAAGCCCTGGGCTCAGGTGGCAGGATCGGTGTGATCTCCTATCATTCTTTAGAAGACAGGCTGGTCAAAAATAAATTCTATGAGCTTTCAAAAGGATGTAGTTGCCCTCCTGATTTTCCAGTCTGTGTCTGCGGAGGGAAGAAAACTCTACAAGTTTTGACACGCAAACCGGTTATCCCGGAAAAAGAGGAGATAAGAGAAAACCCACGAGCAAGGAGTGCCAAGCTTAGAGCGGCTGAAAAAATAGCTTAGTCGGCCTCAGGCGGAAAGAAAGGAGACTTTTGTCAGAACTAAATTTCTTTTTTCGTCCCAAGACCTATAAGAAACGAATTAGAAAATATCCTAATAAAATCTTTTTTCTAATCCTTTTACTGCTAATAGGTTTTTCAACCCTTTACGTCTGGCAGAGGGTTATGGTTATAAAGCTTTTAAAGAAGATTGAAGAGCAAAAATTACTTTTAGCTCAAGAAGAGAAAAAATATAAATATCTGAACTTAGAAATAACAGAGCTTAGTTCCTTTGAAAGGATTGAGAAGATCGCTCAGAAGGAGCTTAGACTAATCAACCCTTCGAGGGAACAGATCGTCCTGGTAGATGAGAAACAGTTTAACCAGTCATCTCTACCGGGTAATATCTGGGTAAGACTCAGGAACTTAGGTGAAAAACTATACCCTTTCGAAAAGAAGGGGTTAAAGGCTAAAGAGATAAAACATGACCTCTAAGAAGAAGATAGAACTTAAAAGAAAAAGCACAATCCTTTTTCTTCTTACTATTTTATTTACGCTGGTGATATTCTTGCGTCTTTTTTATTTTCAGGTGCTCAGAAGTAATCAGATCCAGAAGATCGCCACCAGGCAGCAGGAGGCCAGATTAAAATTAGAGGCAAAACGGGGGGTGATCTATGACCGGAATTTAAAGCTTTTAGCCTTTAATCTTCCAGTTGAGTCGTTTTTCGGGGTGCCGGATAGTATCTCTAACAAGAGTTTGGTAGCTGGAAGATTCTCTAATTCCACTGGCAAAACTTATGAGCAATTAAGAAGCTCTTTTAACCAGGAAGGAAAGAAATTTGTATGGCTTAAGAGGAAATGTGAGGAGGAGGAGGCTTTAAAGATAAAAAGCTGGAATTTAAAAGGTGTATATATCCAGGAGGAGACCAAAAGAAGCTATCCCTGTTTTCCTTTAACTTCGGACCTTATAGGTTTTGTGGACATAGACAATAAAGGGTTAGCTGGCATAGAATATCAATATGACCAGCTCCTTAAGGGTAAAGATGGGGAGGGGCTTTTTCAAAAAGATGGCTGGGGAAACTCCTATCAGATAAAAAATTATCCACTGGTATATCCGCAGAGCGGAAAAAGCCTGGTGTTAACTATCGATTTAGATCTTCAGGCAAAATTAGAAGAGGAGCTGAAGAATTCAGTTGATCTTACCAAGTCAGAAGCAGGCTCAAGTATCTTTATGAATCCAAATACCGGGGAGATTTTAGCTATGGCTTATGTTTCAAAAGAGAATTCTCAAGGTAGATACAATGACCTGAGGGTCAAAAATAAGGTGGTCTGTGATAATTTTGAGCCAGGTTCAACTTTTAAAATAGTTACCGCGGCCGCAGCCTTGGAGAAAGGAATTCAAAAGCCAGAAGATAGTCTATTTGCTGAGATGGGGAAGTATAAGATCGGTAAAAAAACTCTGCATGATATAAAAGAATATGGCTGGCTTACCTTCAAAGAGTGTGTGGTCTTTTCAAGTAACATCGGGATGGCAAAGGTGGCAATGGAGGTTGGAGAAGAATCACTTTTTGACTATGCTAAGAGATTGGGATTTGGTGAGAAGACCGGGATAGACCTGCCCGGAGAAGCGCAGGGAATTTTACCTGCTCCTGGAAAATGGTCTAATATTACCCTGGCAACTTTTGCCATAGGGCGGGGGTTCTCCATTACTCCCCTACAACTTATAAGAGCTTACTCGGCCATTGCTAATGGTGGATATCTTCTTAAGCCTTATGTGGTTAAGGCAATTCTGAATGAGGAGGGGAAAGTAGTGCAGGAGTTTCAACCTACGGTTATAAGAAAAGCGTTAGAGCCTAAAACATCATATCTTCTAACAGACTTCCTAAGGGGAGTAGTCAATGAGGGAACAGCAAGTACAGTCCAGATCGAAGGAGTTGATATAGCTGGTAAGACTGGCACAGCTGAAAAGCCGAGAGTTGGTGCACGAGGATATGAAAAAGATAAATATATGGCTTCATTCGTTGGGTTCTTTCCAGCAGAAAATCCTCAAATTGTCGGGCTTATAATTTTAGATTCTCCAAAAGGGTTACATTATGGGGGTCAAACCGCGGCACCAGCTTTCAAAAGGGTAACAGAGAAAATAATATCAAGCCAGAATATAGTTTTTGAAAGTGAAAAAGTAAAATCTGATTATGGACCCTCAGGAGTAGAGCTCTCTTATGCAGTTGCTTCCAAACAAAAGCCAATAGATAAAGTGAACAGGGATAAAAGTTTAAATAGAACTTTGTCAGAGGTTCCTCCATATATTGAAAAGGCAACGCCTACGGGTCAAGATTCGGAGCTAAATCTTGCGGAATATAACAAAACGAATGGTTCTATAAAGATTATGCCAAAAGTAACTGGATTTACTGTCAGGGAAGCAGTAAAGTTACTTGGCTCTCATTCTATCCCCTTTAAAATCGAAGGGAGTGGTAAGGTTAAAAAACAGATACCCTTACCAGGAACTAAACTTGTGCAAGGAGAAAATTGTTTTCTGGAGTGCAAAGTAGATGATTAAGTTAAAGACTCTTATAGAGACCCTGCCGCAAAAGGAGATTTACGGTGATACAGGATGCAATATAAATAAATTAGAATATGATTCCAGAAAAATTGAAATAAATGACCTGTTTTTCGCTATCACTGGTTTTGAACAAGATGGACATAAATTTATAAGCTCAGCCATCAAGAAAGGAGCCATAGCCTGTGTCTTAGAGAGAAAAGGGAACTATCCTTTAAAAGCCCAGGTAATTGTAAAAAATGCAAGAGAAGCCTTAGCTTGCCTTTCTGCTTTATACTATGATAACCCTTCTTATAAAATGAAAGTTATTGGCATTACCGGGACAAATGGTAAGACCACCATCACCTATATGTTGAAATCTATCTGGGAAAATTCCGGAGAAAAAACAGGTTTAATCGGGACCATAGCTCATTTCATAGGAGAAAAGAGGGTTCCGGCTCTGAATACCACTCCGGAATCTCTTGATCTGCAGAGGATGCTCTCAGAGATGTTTAAAAAAAAGGTTAGCTCAGTGGCTATGGAGGTTTCTTCCCATTCCTTAGTCTTAGGTCGGGTTAAAATGATAGATTTCGATGTGGCGGTCCTTACTAACTTAAACCCGGAACATTTAGATTTTCATAAAAATATGAAATCATATAAAGAAGCTAAAGGGATTCTATTTCAGAGCTTGAAAGATGATGCTTATGCCATTATAAATATGGATGACCCGGAGTGGGAATATTTTTACCGGACAACTAAAGCCCAGAGAGTAACTTATTCATTTAAAAATAAGAATGCTGATTTCTATTTGAAAAATTCTTTACCATACAATTCAGGTTATAAGCTGGACATTTCTACCCCATCCGGACACTTAGAAATAGATCTAAAAGTTTTGGGCGAAGTAAATATTTATAATGCTTTAGCTTCGATAGCCTCTGCTTTTGTCACCGGAACAAGTCTGGAAAAGATAAAAAAAGGTTTAGAGAACTTCTCCGGGGTTAAAGGAAGATTAGAGCAGGTGGATTTGGGTCAGGATTTCAAGGTGATAATCGATTATGCTCATACTCCGTTTGCTTTTGAGAATTTACTGCAGACCGTAAAAAAAATGACTAAGGGTAAGATAATCTTTGTGTTTGGATGTGGAGGGGATCGGGATAGAACCAAAAGAGGACCTATGGGGAGAATCGCAAGCCAGTTCTCAGATCACCTAATCCTTACTACTGATAATCCGAGAAGTGAGGATCCAGAAGAAATAATTCAGGAGATCTTAAATGGTGTTATCGATAGGTCTAAGGTAGAGGTAATCCTGGATAGAAAAGAAGCTATAATTTCAGCTTTGAGGATGGCAAAAAAGGATGATACTGTGGTCTTGGCTGGTAAAGGGCATGAGGATTACCAGGTCATAGGTAAGGAAAAATTCCATTTCATTGAAAAAGAGATTGTGGAGGAGGAATTAAAGAAATCAGGCTGGGTTCAACCGTGTTCTAATCCACTTTAGTGACGTGAGACTCATAAATAGGCCCGACTGAAGTCGGTATGAACAAAAAGATTGATTTATGATAGAGCTAAAATATAAAGAGCTTTTAGGTATAGTTAAGGGTAAACCTTTCCCTGAAAAACCCTTAGGAGATTTCAAGATTAAAGGAGCCTCTATTGATTCCAGGAAGGTAGAGAAACAGAGTCTTTTTATTGCCGTAAAAGGTGAGAGGTTTGATGGGCATGATTTTGTTAAAGATGCTCTGGATAATGGTGCATCCTGTGTTATTTTAGCAGAAAAGAAAGTCTCAGAAAAAGAAAGGCAGATCTTCTCTTCCACCTCAGAGAAAAGGGCAGTCCTGGTTGAAGATACCAGAACTGCCCTGCGGGACATTGCTAAATGGTATAAAGATAAGTTCAAGCTCAAAGTTGTGGGCATAACCGGAACGAATGGAAAGACCACTACCAAGGAGATGATAGCAGAGATTCTCTCCAGAAAGTATAAAGTTTTGCGCTCAGAGAAAAGCTTTAATAACCAGATAGGGGTACCCTTGACTTTACTAAAACTTACTCAGGAGACTGAAGTCTTAGTTTTAGAATTGGGGATGAATCAGCCCGGGGAGATAGGTATTCTTACCAGAATGGTGAAGCCGGATATTGGACTGATCACCAATATCGGACCAGCTCATCTAGAGTTTATGGGAAGCTTAGAAAATATCGCTCAGGCAAAATTTGAGCTTTTAGAAAATATGGATGAAAAAGGGATAACCATACTAAATGCAGATGACCCCTATCTTTTTGAAAGAGCTAAAAAAGAGGAGAAGAAAGTCTATACCTTTGGTCTGGAAAGAAAAGCTGATTTTATTGCAGAAAAGATTATGCAAAACGGTAATGGCTTTTTCTCTTTTTCAGTTAACAGCTTAGTTCCGATTAAACTTAAGCTTTTAGGTAAGCATAATTTATATAATGCATTAGCCGCATTCTCCGCAGGTTCAATCTTAGGGGTAGAAAAGGAAAAGATAAAAGAAGCCCTGGAAAATTATACTCCTTTTGAGCTGAGGATGGAATTGGCCGAGATAGATGGGATAAGAATTATAAATGATGCCTATAATGCTAATCCTTTCTCTGTGGAAAAAGCTTTAGAGACCCTACAGGGGATTAAAACAGATGGGAGAAAGATTGCAGTCTTAGGTGATATGCTGGAGTTAGGTGAAAAATCTTTTGAGTTTCACAAAAATATCGGAGAGAAAGTAAAAGAATGTGGAATCGACTACCTTTTTACCTTTGGAGAACTTTCCTTAGCTATTGTTCAGGGGGCTTTAGAAAAAGGTTTTGATAAGAAAAATGTATTTTCTTTTCAGGATAAAAAAAGACTTTTGGAAAATCTTTTAGAGATAATAAAACCTGGTGACCTGATTCTTTTCAAAGGTTCCAGAAAAATGGGGTTAGAAGAGATAGTAAATGGCTTGAAAAAACTTTTTCCGGTCCTACGGATCCGTGTCCGCCGGATTAAAAAATAAAATGTTTTATCACCTGTTATATCCTTTGAGTCAAAATATCAGTTTTTTTAATCTGTTTAAGTATATAACCTTCCGCACTGCCTGTGCTACTGTTACCGCGCTCTTATTGAGTCTGATTCTGGGACCCTATTTTATTCGCAAGCTAAAGGAAAAACAGGTAAAGGAGAAAATAAGGGCAGAGGGGCCAGCATCCCATCTGACGAAGGAGGGGACGCCAACTATGGGTGGACTGATTATCCTTTTTTCAGTTGTGCTGCCCACTGCCCTTTGGGCTGACCTTACTAATCGTTATATTCAAATGATACTTTTAACCACTATCTGGATGGGGTTAATCGGGTTTATGGATGATTATCTCAAAGCCATAAGGCATCAACCTAAGGGGTTGGTGGGAAGGAAAAAGTTAGTCGGGCAAATAAGTTTAGGATTGATCTTAGGTGCATTACTTTATTTTTTCCCTCCCTCTCGTAATTTCGATACGGCCACGGAGATTCCGTTCATTAAAAACTACTTCCTGGACTTCGGGATTTTATATATCCCATTTGTGATGTTAGTCTTAACCGGTTCTTCCAATGCGGTCAATTTAACAGACGGATTGGATGGGTTAGCTATAGGTTTGACCGGTCTATGCGCTATTGCCTTTGCCGGCATAGCCTATGTCACAGGTAGAACCGATTTCTCCAGATATTTAGGTATAACCTATTTAGAGGGAAGTGGAGAGTTGACCATTTTCTGCGGGACTTTAATCGGGGCAGCTTTGGGCTTCTTATGGTTTAACTCTTATCCTGCAGAGGTGTTTATGGGTGATACTGGAGCTTTAGCTTTAGGAGGTTCCTTAGGAATTATAGCTGTAATGGTGAAGAAGGAGTTGCTCTTGGT
>JAZDLB010000257.1:0-3659 GCA_043802565.1 Candidatus Zixiibacteriota bacterium
GTGGCGGTAAATCCCAAGGATAAACGTTATAAAAAATTAGTGGGCAAATTTGCTATCCTTCCTATTCTGGATAGAGAACTCCCAATAATCGCAGATGATTTTGTTGATCCGGAATTCGGAACCGGAGCAGTTAAGGTTACTCCCGCTCATGACTTAAACGACTTTGAATTAAGTAACCGGCATAACCTGGAAAGGATCGTGGTAATAAATCCAGACGGGAAAATGAATCAAAATGCAGGCAAGTTCGCAGGAATGGACCGTTTCAAATGCCGCAAAGCCTTAGTGGCTGAACTTAAAAAGAAAAAACTATTAGAGAAGATCGAGCCTTATAAGGTTCCATTGGGCTTATGCTATAGATGTAATACCATAATTGAGCCTTATCTTTCAGAACAGTGGTTCGTCAAGATGAAACCTTTAGCTGAGCCGGCTATTCAGGTGGTAAAAAATGGAAAAGTTAAATTTTATCCTGAGCACTGGGCTAAAGTCTATCTCAACTGGATGGAGAATATCCGGGATTGGTGTATCTCCAGGCAACTCTGGTGGGGACATCGCATTCCGGTATGGTATTGTTTAGACTGTAAAGAGGTTATCGTAGAGAAAACACCTCCAGCAGAATGTTCTAAATGCAAAAGTGAGAACCTAAAGCAGGAGGAGGATGTCTTGGATACCTGGTTTTCCTCCTGGCTCTGGCCCTTTTCTACCTTTGGCTGGCCTGAGAAAACTGATGAGCTAAAAAGCTTTTATCCGACCAAGGCTCTTTTTACTGCCTCAGAGATAATCTTCCTCTGGGTAGCCCGAATGGTTATGGCTGGGTTGGAATTTATGGGTGAGGTTCCTTTCTTTGATGTCTATATCCATGGCACGGTCCGGGACGCCAATGGTGTAAAGATGAGTAAATCCTTAGGAAACGGAATCGATCCTTTAGAGATAGTTAAAGAGTACGGGGCAGATGCATTGAGATTAAGTATGATTCTGGTCACCCCTGAGGGACAGGACCCTTGCATCACCTTTAATACTTTTGAGATCGGCAGAAACTTCGCTAATAAATTGTGGAACGCTTACCGTTTCATCTGGATGAACTCAAAAGAACTAAAGCCCGAAATAGGTAAGATTACTCTCCCTGAGAAAACTAATTTAAGATGGGAGGACAGATGGATTTTGAGCCGGTTAAATCAGACCATAAATGAAGTCACCAGACAGATGGAAAGCTACAGATTTAATTCAGCCACCAAGATTTTATATGATTTTATCTGGCATGATTTCTGCGACTGGTATTTAGAGATGATTAAAGTCATATTTCGTTTGCCTGAAAAAGAGACTGAAAAAATCAACTCTAAAATTACTACTCTTTTCTTATTAGATAATATCTTAAGGCTTCTTCAGCCCTTTATCCCCTATGTAACTGAGGAGATCTGGCAGAACCTTTATTCTCTCTCTCCAGATGATTTTAGAAATAGTTTGATTAAAGCTTCCTGGCCTAAACCTGACCCTTTTTTAGTAGATTCAGAACTGGAAAGATCTATGGACTTAATTCAGGAGGTGGTAACCTCAGTTAGAAATATCCGCTCGGAGATGAATATCCCTCCTGCAAAAAAGTTAACCGCATATCTAAAGGCGGAGAAAAAGGAGACCCAGAAGCTCTTAGACGAGAACAGGGAACATATCCTTACCTTGGGGAGGATTGAGAAACTCGACATAGGTTTGAAAACAAAAAAGCCCAGCTTATCCGCATCCGCTGTAGCTAAGGATTTTGAAGTCTATATCCCTCTGGAAGGACTGATTGATGTTGAACAGGAAAGAGCAAAATTAGAGAATGAGATCACCAGGTTAAAAGAGCTTTTAGTTGGAGTTGACCGTAAATTAGCTAATGAGGATTTTCTCCAAAAAGCACCCCCCTCCATTGTGCAGAAGGAAAAAGCTAAAAAAGAGGATTATCAGAAACTGATTGAAAAGTTAGAAAAAAACTTAGAGGGTTTAGTTGGATGGTAAATAAAATTTACAGGGGGTAAATTCAATGAGAAAAAAATTATTATCCGGGATAATCTTTTTTCTTCTTTTGTTTTTATCTGTATCCGTACAAGGAGAGGAAAGAAAGGTCTCCCTTACTGTTTATAACCAGGATCTGGCACTGGTAAAAGATATGCGGGAGCTCTCTTTCGAATCTGGCAGAAACGAAATAAAATTCACTGAGGTGGCTGAGAATATTGACCCGACTTCAGTTCATTTTCAGGTTTTAAATCTTGCGGATAAGGTTTTTCTTCTGGAACAAAACTATCAATACGACCTGGTTAGCTCAGATAAGATTTTGGAAAAATACTTGGACAAAAAGATTCAGATATTGACCAAAGGTGGTAAATTGTATGAGGGTGAACTTCTATCCTTCTCTCCAGACAATTTCAGTTTAAAGGAGAAGGAAGGCTCAATCCGGATCTTAAATCGAGTTGAAATGATAGATTTACTTTTTCCATCTCTACCTGAAGGGCTTATCACCCGTCCGACTTTGGTCTGGTTATTAGACAGTAAGATAAAAGGTAAACAAAAGGCTGAGGTTAGCTACCTCACTACTGGAATAAACTGGCATGCTGAATATGTGGCAGTTGTGGACAAAGAGGATAAGGCTTTAGAGCTATCCGGCTGGGTTTCTATAGATAACCGTTCCGGAGCAACTTACCCGGAAGCTAAATTGAAACTTATTGCTGGCGAGGTTCACCGGGTAGTAGAAAGAGGACCAATTAGAACTATGTACAAAGGAGCAGAGGCTGAAATGGCTTTAGGTATGGCTCCACCTACATTTGAGGAAAAACCATTTTTTGAATACCATCTTTACACTTTGCAATTCCCCAGCACGGTTAAGGATAACGAGATCAAGCAAATCTCCTTTTTCCCCAGCACATCTGTAAAGGTTAATAAAATCTATGCCTACGATGGAGCAAGAGAGGCGAAAAAAGTAAAAGTGAATTTAGAGTTTTTGAACTCAAAAGAAGAAGGGTTGGGAATTCCTCTGCCTAAAGGGAAGCTTAGAGTCTATAAGGAAGATGTAGATAAATCTCTTGAATTTGTGGGTGAGGACCTGATAGAGCATACCCCTAAAGATGAGAAAATAAGGGTCTATCTGGGTGATGCCTTTGATATAGTGGGAGAAAGAAGCAGGACCGATTTCAAAAGGATAAGCGATGACGTTAGCGAAGAATCCTACCAGGTAAAGCTGAGAAACCATAAAGAAGAGAAGGTTGAGGTTATCGTGGTTGAACACCTTTATCCTTATACCAACTGGGAAATATTAGAGTCGAATTTCAAATATGAGAAAAAGGATGCCAATACTATAGAATTCAAAATTCCCCTTGACAAAAATCAGGAACAAATCGTAAAATATAAAGTGAGATATGTTAGATGAAAAAACTTTGATGAAAATAAAAAATAACCTTAAAAAGGAGTTCTTATGCGGTGTTTCAAGGTGGTTTTAATCATCCTCTTCCTCTTAATGATTAACGCCTGCTCTCAGGCACAGCAAATGCCCAAAGAGGCTTACAAATCCTCAGTCAAGATCGAGCTCAAGCTTAAAAATCCTGACTACGATAGAATCCTCAATCTATTAGAAAAAGCTAAAGTCGATTACCCGGATGATGCTGAGATCTGGTTTTTATTAGGTAAGGTCTATG
>JAZDLB010000258.1:0-5978 GCA_043802565.1 Candidatus Zixiibacteriota bacterium
CCTTTTGGTATTTTCAGTTTTATTATATGGGTTGTTCAGCCAGTTGAATATAGGGATATTTATCCAGAGGAAAACCAGATATAATCCCTTGATTATAGGAATTGCTGCCTTATTTAACCTGTTGCTCAATTACCTGTTGATTCCTCCCTACGGAATGTTGGGTGCAGCTTATGCCACCTTCTTCTCTTATCTTCTGATGGACCTTTTAGCTTATATAATCAATGTCCGAGTCTATCCTGTTCCTTATGAGTGGATAAGGATTTTAAAGATAATCTCAGTTACAATTTTATCACTTTTTATCATTAATCAGGTCCAGGTCAGTTCCTGGAAAAGGGAATTGTTATACAAATTTCTTTTGCTTTTCATTTTTCCTTTACTTCTATGGGTATCGGGCTTCTTTACTTCAGGTGAGATAAAAAGGGCTAAAGATTTCATCCCGGAGCTTTTAGAGAAACTCAAGCTTAAAAAAAGATGAGAAAGAAGGTTTTGATCATAGCCTACCATTTCCCTCCCTTAGGAGGAGGGGGTGTTTATCGGACTCTAAAGTTCGCCAAATACTTGCCTCTTTTCGGCTGGGAACCGATAATCCTTACGGTCTCTAACCCGGATCACCCTCTCTGGGATTATTCCCTTTTAAAAGAACTCCCCGTTGATATACAGGTCTATCGGGTTCCAGCCTTTGAGTTCTCCAGGTGGGAAAGAAAGTTTTTCTCTTTATTTAAACCGGGTAGGAATTTAAAAAAAGAAAAACAGAAGGATAGGTTTTCCACGATTAAGGAAGTAAAAATTCCTCTAGGTTCTAAATTCAGAAGTCTTTTAAAAAGTACATATTTATTTCTCACTGCCTGGATGAGAATTCCGGATGAGAAGATTGGCTGGGTCCCTTTTGCCCTCCTGGAGGGTTTTTCTCTGATTAAATCTAAAAAAATCGATTTAATCTATGTCACCTCACCCCCTCATTCCTCCCAACTTTTGGGGTTGCTCTTAAGCAAGTTTAGCGGTAAGCCCTGGGTGGCAGAATTCCGGGACGAATGGATGGAGTATAAACAGATGATAGGTGGCTACTCCAGTTCCCGCTTGAAATTCGAAAGAAAGTTAGTTAATAAGATATTTACCAATGCCTTCCTCGTCATAGCCATCAACGAATTTCAAAAAGAGACCTATCGAAAAAATTATCCCCAAGCCAAAAGGATCGAGGTTATTTATAATGGATTTGATGCCGAAGATTTGAGTAAGGCCAGACAAAAGGAGGATAGATGGCAGGATAACAAATTTCATATATGTTATTGCGGTTATTTCTATCCCAATTCTGCCTTTCCTCTTTTTGAGTGTTTAAAAGATTTTTTCTATGAGAACCCGGACTTAAGAGGAAGAATTCAGGTGGATTTAGTAGGTTACTTAGAAAAAGAATATGAGGATTGGATCATCCAGAACAAGCTTGAGGAAATGGTTAAGTCCTGGGGTTATATGGAGCACGAGTCAGCCATATGTTTTTTGCTAAAAAGTCACCTTCTTCTCCATCTTACCCTTACCGGCTCAAATGAAGATTACGGGAAAGGGGTAGTGACCGGAAAACTCTTTGAATATCTGGCCAGTGGAAAACCGATTTTATCTCTGACTCCCCGAAATGGGGAGGCCGAAAAGATAATCAAACAGGCAAACTCCGGCTGGGCTATCGATTTAAAAGATAAAACCGGGGTAAAGAATAAATTGAAGGAGTTATATCAGCTTCACTCCCAAGGGGAATTGTGTTTAGATAGTAATTGGAGTTTCATTCAAAATTTTGAGAGGAAAAAACAAACCGAAAAACTGTCAGAGGTTTTTAACCAGTGCCTGAAAGATTCTACTTAACCTGAGAATCTGATCGATTTACAAAAAAAGATGAAAGATAGACCTAAAATCGTAGCATTGACCTTTAAAGAAGGTTTTCCGGGAATAAATAAGCCCCAAATGTAAGGACAAGATAAAAAAGGCTTAAAAGTGAAGATAGCCCAGATAGTGGGTGCAAGACCCCAGTTTATTAAATACTTTCCGCTCTCAAAGGCGATTGAAAGGTTTCAAGAAAATCACAAAATTAAACTACAGGATATCCTCATCTATACAGGACAGCATTACGATTATGAAATGTCTAATATCTTCTTTCAGGACTTCGGGGTTCGTGAGCCTGATTACCCATTAGGTGTTGGTTCTGCCACACATGGGGAGCAAACAGGGCAGATATTACAGAAGGCTGAAGAGGTTCTAATGAAGGAGAAACCCGATGTTCTATTTGTCTATGGTGATACAAACTCAACGCTTGGTGGTGCCCTTGCTGCTGTGAAGTTACATATTCCCGTTGCCCATATTGAGGCAGGTCTTAGGAGTTATAACAAATTTATGCCAGAGGAGATAAACAGGGTGCTTACCGATCACTCCTCATCGTTGCTTTTATGTCCGACTAAAAATGCGGTCAATAACCTCAGAAGAGAAGGATTTGAAATAATTATAAACGAAGGCAAATTGATAAATAATCCAGTTGATTTTTTACCCTACAATGCCGCCCTTAACACCCCCGTAGTATGCAATGTTGGCGATGTGATGTATGATGTGCTTCTTTCATCTGTGGAAATCGCAGGCAAAAAGTCTTATGTTCTTAACGAATTGAACATTAAGCCTAAAGAGTATAATGTTCTGACCCTCCATCGCGCAGAAAATACTGATAACCTGGAAAGATTACAATCCCTTCTTGACTTTGTTATTGAAACATCTTCAGATAAGCAGATTATCTTTCCTGTTCATCCAAGAACAAGAAAGGTTTTGCAGAATCTTCCTCCTGAAGTTCTTAAAAACATTAATATGATTGGACCCATTGGTTATTTTGACATGGTGTGGCTGGTCAAAAATAGCTTCCTTGTCTTTACTGATTCAGGCGGTCTTCAAAAAGAGGCATATTGGCTAAAAGTTCCGTGTATTACCTTGAGAGATGAAACGGAGTGGATCGAGACAGTTAAGAGCGGCTGGAATGTCCTTTATAAAAATTATATAGGACAACATAATTTGTTAGATGCAGATACATTATTATACGGAGACGGTAGCGCTGCGGAAAAAATTATATATGCGGTTGTTAATACAAAAATAATAAGGAGTGATAAAATATGACAAAAATTCAAAAACAAACCGAAAAACTGTCAGAGGTTTTTAACCAGTGCCTGAAAGATTCTACTTAACCTGAGAATCTGATCGATTTACAAAAAAAGATGAAAGATAGACCTAAAATCGTAGCATTGACCTTTAAAGAAGGTTTTTCGGGAATAAATAAGCCCATCTTCGAAAATTTAAGGCATAAATGGGAAGTGGAGATAATCGATGCAGAATATGTTCCTTTGTCAGTAAAATTAATTAAGATGATTAAGACCTTCAGCTTTAACCGGCTTCGCTGGGGGAACAGGTATCATCAAGAATTAGCCAAGTATACTATAAAGCCCAAAACCTTCCTGCAAAGAACAAATCATTGCAAGAAAAAAGTAAAAAATCTTAAAGGAAAGGTGGCTTTGCTCTATCAAGGCTCAGCTCCCTTTTTGAGAAATGTATAACTCAAGGATAAATCAGGGTTCTATGCTGAAAATATTTTATAGCGGAATTATCTATCTCAATCCCGTTAAGTCAAACCTCAGGATATTCTTTTTTTCAATTTTTATAGGAAAGAGCTGCTATTCCTATTTATCCAGAGTAAATTGTTTGATGAAATTTGATAAAAAGCTCAATTTTCAAATGATCGGGTCAAGTAATGATATTTCCAACGGTTAGAGGAGGATTTGAGTCAAATAAGATTTTTTTGTATAAAAATTGAACAAACATTTAGGATTAAACTTTTATAAGATATTAAAAATCAGCTACTTAACAAGTGGCATCATTTTTGCGTAATATTAAATAACGATTTCTTGTTTTCACACAGGAGGTAATAAATTATGCGAATAGGCTCGTTTGAAAAGAAGCGAATGTTGACTATAACATTTTTGGGCTTAGGTCTTATCATTTTTAACGCTGCTATCGCTTTTGGAGGGGCAGACAAATCCCCTTCAGTTAATCTCTTTGGGCATAGTTCTCCAGCAACTCCCTTCCCTTCTTGGTGGTGCACTTTCTGGGATGAGCATATAGATTGGCAAACATCCGGCAAAACTAATTATTATACCTGTGCTACCAGAAATCAAGTAGTTGGCACTTATGAATTATGCATACGCTGGGCACTAAATCGTCTCCCGTGGTTGTATGCTTTTTATGATTCGAATAGTGTGCATAGAGATTCAGGTGTAGCTCACGTTAAGGTCAATTCTTATTATTATCCCGACTTTGAAGTAGTAGGCACAAGCAGATTATTACCAGGCTGGGACCCAGTCAATGATGTTGATGGTGATTGGCAGAGAGATAAAGAGGCTGATTATGATTATAATAATGCTTCGACCTATTTTACGGTCAATTATACACCTGATTATATCGAGGATGCCAGTGGTGGGCAGATGGGGACGTGGACTGCCAACGAATGGCAACGTGATTATGTTAAAATGGGCTGGGGCTTAGATGCAGATACGGTTGCTTTTAGAGTTGATTCAAATACCACAACTCGGCTTTACCTGAATGGCGACATTCCTTCTCATACTTATACCTGGTTTATAGTAGATGACTCGGATGCGGTTAATCATAATGCAGTTGCTATGACAGATAGTTTAGCAAGAATACGAACAGGGTGGTGGACAGGTAATCTGATAAATATTAAGCACTGGCTGGCTAAGGCTTTTGTTGGTAGATTTTTTCACAGTCTTATCCACACCGATTTGCTGGGCAGAGAGCCAACCGATATTTATATGGACGATGTTCCGAAGACTTGCCCAAGTTGGGCTACTGGTTCGGGTTGGGCTGATAATTGGACAACGGGCGGGATTTGTCTTGAAGGATTAGATGATGATGATATTTATAGACCATACGTAAGGGAATACCTTAGCCAGATAAGAGATAGTTTAGGCAGTAATAATTTTCTTATAGTTAATGCTCTTTCGACTCACGTTGGCTGGGATACGATTGTTTATGGTGGTTCGGCGAGTGGTCTATGGCACGAAGGCTGGATTAATACATCGACAACAAGGGGTGATTTCAATGATAAATTTAATGCATTTAAAAAATGGACGAATTCTCCCTATAATATAAAATTACATTTTGTGCAAGCCTTGGGTGGTGTTCAGGGATATGGTGATTTGATTAGAAATAAGATTGGTGCCTTAGCTTGGTATTATATTTATAAAGGGGATTCAACTTATTTTCTATTTGATACCGAACCTTATTATGGAACAGCCTTAGGTGATACAACCACCTGGTGGTATGGATTGATGGGTATTAGTTTGGGCAATCCTTCTGATACTGGAGTTGAAGTTTTAGAGAATGGTCAATATGTCTGGAAGCGTCCTTTTGTGAATGGTTATGTTATCTGGAAATCAAAACCAGAGAGTGGTTCAAATTATACTGATAGCACTCTGCATTCTTTGCCTAAATATTACTATCGATTAGATGTGAATGGATTTATTGTTGGTGATTCGGTTAATCAGGTCTCTTTAAGAAACTCAGAAGGGGTGATCTTGCTCAGCACTGGAGGATCTCAATCTCAAATCCTTCCTCCACAACCTTTATCCCCGCAGAATGGTGCAACTGTGGATACTACCCAGCCAACCCTAATCATACAGAACACTCAGGATCCTGAAGGGAGGCCATTGCTTTACTACTTTGAGCTGGATACCGTGACTCAGTTCAATTCTCAGGCTAAAAAAGAATCCAACTCATTTGAATTAGAAACCGGTCAGGATAGCACCAAATGGACCGTTCCAACCCCGCTCTCTTCCGGGGTCTATTACTGGAGAAGTCGGGCTTATACTAATACCTACCCCAGCGATACCAGCCAGACCTCTACGGTATATCATTTCCAGCTTTCCACTGCTATAGGAGATTCAATT
>JAZDLB010000259.1:0-2097 GCA_043802565.1 Candidatus Zixiibacteriota bacterium
GCTTTTGGGTTTGCCAATTCCTTGATGAAAATTTTGAAAGAAAAAAAGCCGGAATTCATCGGGGTGGTCTTCGATACCAAAGCTCCTACTTTCAGGCATGAGATCTATAAAGAATATAAATCGACAAGAGCCAAGATGCCAGAGGAGATGGTCTCCCAGCTTCCGCGCATAATAGAATTAATTAGAGCGATGAATATACCTATCTTAGAGATGGATGGATTTGAAGCGGATGACCTGATGGGGACTTTAGCCCGGAGAGCTAAAGATAAAGGATTGGAGGTGATTTTAGTTACCGGGGATAAAGATTTTTTGCAGTTGGTGGATGAGGATATCAAGGTTTTAAATCCGAGGAAAAGTGGTGAGGAGATAGAGATTTATGATAGAGAAAAGGTGAGGGAAAAATTAGGAGTTCCTCCAGAAAAAGTTACAGATTTGTTAGGGTTGATGGGGGATGCCACGGATAATGTTCCGGGGATACCGGGAGTGGGTGAGAAAACTGCTTTAGAGTTAATCCAGCAGTTCGGCGATTTAGAGAATGTCTTAGCGAATGCGGATAAGGTAAAAAGAAAGAATATCTCTCAGAATTTAAAAGAGCATTCTGATTTAGCCCGTCTCTCCAAGAAATTGGTTACTATTGAAACCAGTGTCCCTTTTGAACTGGACTTAAATTCACTTTCCAGAAGAGAGTTTAACCTGCCTGAGCTTAAAGAGCTTTTCAAGGAGTTGGAATTTACCAGATTTCTGCAGGAGATAACCTCCAGGGAGGCACAGGAGAAAACCAGATATAAAACCATAGAGAAGGAGGAGGAGATTAAAGAAATTTTGAGCAGAATCGAAAATAAAGGGGAGTTTGCAATCGATACTGAAACCTCTTCCCTAAATCCGATAGATGCAGAGCTGGTAGGAATCTCTCTCTCTTTAGAAAAAGGGGAGGCATTTTATATTCCAGTTGGACATAAAGGGGAGGATAAGGATAAAAATTTAGACATTGATTTTGTTCTGAAAAATTTCAAAAAGATTTTGGAGGATGAAAAGATAAAAAAAATTGGACAGAATCTAAAATTTGACTTCGAGGTGCTGAAAAATTGCGGGATTGAGCTTAAGGGAATTCACTTTGATACGATGATTGGCTCCTATCTTTTGAACCCCTCTTCCAGACAGCATGGTCTCTCCAGTTTAGCCTTAGAACATTTAGATTACCAGATGACCCCGATCTCCGACTTAATCGGCTCAGGGAAAAAACAGAAAAGTTTTGCCCTGGTTCCGATTAAATCTGCGACTAAATATTCCGGCGAGGATGCGGATTACACTTTGAGGTTAAAAGAAATCCTTGAACCTAAGTTAAAGGATTTTTCTTTAGAGGAGCTTTTCTACAAGGTAGAACTCCCTTTGATTCAGGTTTTAGCTGAGATGGAATTAACCGGGATTTCGATCGACGTAGATTTTTTAAAAGAGTTTTCCAGCCAGATGGACATAGAACTGGCAAGGTTAACTCGCCAGATTTATCATTTAGCTGGAAAGGTGTTTAATATAAATTCACCTCAGCAGTTGAGTAAGGTTTTATTTGAGGACTTGAGGCTTTCCCCTCTTAGAAAAACTGCCAAGAAAACAATTAATTCCACTGACTTCGGGGTCTTAGAGCAATTAGCTAAAATCCATCCCCTTCCGCAGAAACTTTTAGAATACCGTCAGCTCTATAAATTGAAATCGACTTACATAGATGCACTACCAGCTTTGATCAATAAAAAAACTGGCAGAGTGCATACCTCTTTCAATCAGACTATAACTGCAACTGGTCGTCTTTCCTCTTCCGAGCCGAATTTGCAGAATATCCCTATAAAAACTGAGATCGGAAGCCAGATCAGAAAGGGGTTTATTCCAAAAAATAAGGAGTATCTTTTATTATCTGCGGATTATTCTCAAATTGAGCTAAGAATCTTAGCTCATTTCTCAGAAGATGAAATTCTGATGGAATCTTTCTTCAAGGGTGAGGACATTCATACCCGAACTGCCAGTGAGGTCTTCGGAGTGCCATTAGATAAAGTCACACCTGAACAGAGAAGACAGGCAAAGACAGCCAATTTTGCCATAATCTAT
>JAZDLB010000260.1:0-5853 GCA_043802565.1 Candidatus Zixiibacteriota bacterium
CTGCGTTTTGAATAACAAAACCGATAGAGAGGTTTTAGCTTATTTTCAAGCCGGATGCTTGAAAGTAAGCTGGGATGAGAAGACTAATCATATCTACGTTATCGGACCGACAGAAGAGGTTTTTTCGGGGGTGTATGAGTATAAAAGATAATAACTGATGACGGATGATGAATGTCGGATAAAAGAATCGTAGCGTCGGGCTTTATGCCCGACGAAAGCTCGATGAAAGAAAAACATCCTAGATAAAGTTATAGGCTACTAACTTTCAGAAAATGAAAAAGATCACCAAGTCGCAAAATTATTCAAATCTCATCTCTAACCTTGCTTCTCTGATTGAGCTGGGGCGGAAGGCGGCAGTGCGGTATGTAAATACGGTTCTGGTGGCTACTTACTGGCTAATTGGTAGAAGAATTGTTGAATATGAGCAGAAGGGGAAAGAAAGAGCGGAGTATGGCGAAGCATTACTAAAGCGCCTTTCGGTTGACCTGACCAAACAATTCGGAAAAGGATGGGGTGAGCCTCACTTGAGAGCGGTTCGTCAATTTTATCTAATTTATGGAGACATTGAAAAACGCTACACACTGTGTAGCGAATCTGAAGAATTGCAAAAATCAAAAATTCGACAGACACTGTGTAGCAAATTTATTCCTGTTGAAACTCTATCCATAACAGCCAAATTATTCTCTATGGAATCTTTTAATCAGATATTCCCTTTATCCTGGTCTCACTACCGTCTGCTTATGCGGCTGGATGAACCCTTCAAGCGAGAATTCTACGAAGTAGAATGTATCAGGGGGAACTGGTCAGTAAGGCAACTGGATAGGCAAATTCAATCCATGCTTTACGAACGAACGGCATTATCTAAACGTAAACTGGCAGTCATTGCAAAAGCTCACGAAAAACCTATCACCCTCAAACCTGAGGATGAAATTAAAGACCCCTATATTCTGGAATTTCTTGGGTTAAAGGACGAGTATTCTGAGTCACAATTAGAAGAAGCTTTAATCAGACACTTAGAGCATTTCCTGCTTGAATTGGGTATTGGTTTTGCTTTTGTTGCCCGACAGAAAAGAATCACACTTGAGGGTAGCCATTATCGCCTCGACCTTCTACTTTATCACCGACTCTTGAGATGCCTCGTTGCAATAGATTTAAAAATCGGGGAATTTACCCATGCAGATGCAGGTCAGATGAATCTGTATTTGAATTATCTAAAAGATAAAGAAAAATTTCATAATGAAAATGACCCGGTTGGGATTATCCTGTGCACTGATAAAAAGAAGACTGTGGTTGAATACGCCTTAGGTGGATTGAGTAACAAGATATTTGCTTCAAAGTATAGGTTACGACTACCAGCTCCTGAAGTCTTGAAAGCTGAGATTGAACATGAAAGGCAAAGATTTTTAGAGATGAAAATTATAAAAGGGAAGATGTAAGAGGTAATGTCGTATCGGGTTTTATGCCCAAACGTAGGGAGTGGATTTTATGTAGAGGAAACCTTCAGGTTTCCAAAATAATGGAAGGCTGAAGCCTTCCGCTACAGTTAATAACCGTCAGGGATAAACCCTGACGCTACGAAAATAATCAAGAAATGAACAGTAGATTACAAGGTGGTATAAGGACTTATATACATCACTTAAAGTTATTCTCTAAGAATGCAAGACTTTTCTTAGTAGGGGCTTTTTTTGTGGGGCTGGCGTTTGCAGGATTTCAGCTTTTGTTTAATCTTTATATGAAGGAACTTTCTTATAAGGAAAGTGCTATCGGGCAGATTTTGTCGATGAACGCCTGGGGTGCGGTAATTATAACTCTACCGGTAGCATATATTTTACAAAAATTTCAAATAAGAAAAGTGTTAATCTACTCGACGCTTTTAGCCTCTATGTTCTATTTTTTGCAGGCTACGATTTTAGAACTTAAAGGATTGCTCTGGGTGAGCTTAATCCTGGGGATGACAGTAGCTTCCTATCGAGTGGCGGCTGCCCCTTTCTTTATGAAGAACAGCACTCCTCAGGAAAGAACTTATCTTTTCAGTATGAATTTTGGAATAATGCTTTTAGCAGGGATTGTGGGTAGCTTAGGAGGAGGGTATCTGGTCAGTTTTTTCAATCATTTCTTTCACAATCAGGTCTGGGCTTACAGAGCTTCACTTTACGTAGCAGTGTTTTTCGGTTTACTGGGGATTATCCCTTTTTATATAATCAAGCCTGAACAGAGTATTAATAAAAAAGAAGAGAGTCTGGTCTGGGAGTTTAAGCTTTTAAAAAAAAGAGGGAGGGTGCTTTTAAAACTCTGTGTCCCTATTTTCGTAGTGGGTATGGGTGCTGGTTTGATTATACCTTTTTTAAACCTCTATTTCCGGGATAGATTTCTTCTGCCAGCCAAAAGTATCGGGGTCTATTATGCCCTTCTTCAATTTTTTATGTTAGCTGGCATCTTGATGGGGCCGGTTTTATCTAAAAAAGTCGGGATGATTAAAAGCGTAGTCTGGACGCAGTTAGCCTCAATCCCTTTTATGGTCTGTTTAGCTTTTACTAATTTTTTGCCTTTGGCGGTTATGGCTTTCCTTTTAAGAGGCGCCCTGATGAATATGAACCAGTCGATAACAACTAATTTCTCTATGGAGAAAGTAAATGAAAAGGAACAGCCTTTAACCAATAGTCTTACTGCTTTAGCCTGGACTTTATCCTGGGGGATAAGCGCAAATTTAGGTGGTAAGCTAATTCAAGCTTATGGATATACTTTACCACTTTTGATCGCCACAGGTCTTTACATTCTATCCAGTATTTTATATTATTACTTTTTCTCCAGCCAGGAGGACAGGGAACTGGGAAAGGAAAAACTCTTTATTGCAGAAGTAGCAACTCAAAAAGTTCCAGCAGATTTCAAGTATGAATAATTTTTAAAAATAGCAAGTAGCATGTAGCAGGGAGCTAAAAACAAAATATGAACAAGTTTGTAGAAGAAATAATTGAGATACTAAAAAGTAAAGTAGAGCTTCCACTGGAAAAGATAGAGTCTCTGATCGAGGTTCCACCAGAGGAGAAGTTCGGGGATTATGCTTTTCCCTGTCATATCTTAAGCAAAGAGTTTAAAAAAGCTCCTCAGGAAATAGCTTTAAAGCTGTCACCTGAGCTTAAACCAAAGGAGTTGATTGAGCAGATTTATCCCATTGGTCCCTATATTAATTTTAAAGTAAGCCGGCAGAAATTTGCTGAATACGTTCTGCAAGATATCTTTGATAAAGGAGAAGATTATGGCTCAGATATTCTTGGAAAAGGGAAAACCATTGTAATGGATTATTCCCATCCCAATATCGCCAAGCCTTTCGGGATCGGGCATCTCCGGTCAACCATAATCGGGAATGCTCTATATAATCTTTTAAAGAAGTTAGGGCACCAGGTCATAAGGATAAATCACTTAGGTGATTGGGGCACTCAATTTGGCAAAGTGATAGCCGCTTATAAAAAATGGGGAGAGGAAAAAGAGCTTTCCTCTGACCCGATTGCTACACTTTACGACCTGTATGTGAGGTTTCACCGGGAAGCTGAAAATGAGCCGGGTTTAGATGAGGAAGCCAGACAATGGTTTAAAAAATTAGAGGATGGAGAGGAAGAGGCTTTAGCTTTATGGAAAAGATTTAAGGATTACAGTCTGGATGAATTTAATCGCATCTATAAGATGTTAGATATTTCTTTTGATTCTTATGCTGGTGAAAGCTTCTATAATCAATTCATTGAAAAGACCATTGAGAAGATGAAACAGATGGGTCTGACGGAGATCAGTCAAGAGGCTCTGATAGTTAATTTGGAAAAATATGGTCTTCCACCCTGTCTTTTGAGAAAGAAAGATGAAGCCAGTCTGTATGCGACACGGGATATCTGTGCGGCTATTTATAGATATGAGAATTACCATTTCGACAAAGCACTCTACATTGTTGGAAGTGCTCAGAAACTCTATTTTCAACAGCTTTTCAAAGTTTTAGAGCTGATGGGTTATAACTGGGCGGTTGATTTGGTGCATGTGGATTTCGGCTGGGTAAAATTTAAACAGAAGATGATGTCCACTCGAAAAGGGAATATCGTTCTTTTAGAAGATGTGCTCAACCGGTCAATTGATTTGGCTCTGAAGATAATTAAGGAGAAAAGCCCTGACTTGGAGAATAAGGAGAAGGTCGCCTTCGATGTGGGTATAGGAGCAGTAATATTTGCACATCTTTCTACTCGCAGGAATAAGGATATCGATTTCGACTGGGACAAAGTGTTGAATTTTGAAGGTGAAACCGGTCCTTATGGGCAATATACTTATGCTCGTCTTTGCAGTCTTATTCGTAAATATAATCAAGCAATTGAAAAAGATGTTTCCTTCGCTCTTCTTTCGACTGACGAGGAACATACGTTAGTCAAAAGGTTGGAAGATTTTCCCAGAAGGATAAAAATTTCTGTTAAAGAATATGAGCCAGCTCTAATCTGTTCCTATCTTTTAGACCTTTCATCTTTATTTAACCGTTTTTATCAGAAGGAAAGAATCATCACCGAGAACCCAGATTCAACTGATGCCAGAATGCTTTTGGTTAAAGCGATCCAAACGGTGATGAAGTCAGGGTTGAGTCTATTGGGGATTAAGTCTCCGGAAAAGATGTGAGAAGCACGAAGTAAGATATTAGATGGTAACCCCAGGTTGCCCTCAACCTGGGGTGTGTTAATATCCCGCTCCTACGGATCCGTTAACAGGACTTGAGGGCAAGGCGGGTTTACCTGTTACTGACAAACAGACAAACTTTTAAACTGTATTACAGATAATTATGAAGAAAGAAGAATTCAAGACAGAGATTAACAGGATCAGAGACTCCTTAGGGACTCTCTTAGAGATTAGAGGGGTTTATTATGATGGCCAGAATATTACCATTTTGGGTTCTCCCTGGTTTCCTATGGAGGACTGGCAAGAAGATGTTTCCAACCATCTTTTTGATTTAGGATATGAGGTTAGGTTTGAGCAGAATAATGGCCAGACTATTATGGAGCTTTCCAGGATAGGGAAAAAGGTCAAGCCTTCCATACCCTGGATAAATTTAATTCTTTTCTTCCTGACAGTTTTAAGCACTTTTGCAGCTGGAGCCCTTATGGAAAATATTGACCCTTTTAAGGATCCTTTACTTATTTACAAAGGAGCTACTTTTGCAGTGCCTTTACTGTTGATTCTACTTTTTCATGAGTTCGGTCATTATGTTATGTCCAGAAGAAGCAGAATAAAAGTTTCTCTGCCGTATTTTATACCTGGTCCGACTATTTTAGGAACGTTCGGTGCAATAATCCGCTCAAAATCTCCTTTTAAAAATAGAAAAGAGCTTTTAGACGTTGGAGCAACAGGTCCTATTGCTGGATTCGTGATCTCAGTTTTAGCTTTAGCCTTTGGATTGGCGACTTCACAAGTGGTCAAGGAGATGCCCGGGCAGGCGATTATTTTGGGCGATTCAGTGGCATTTAAGCTTATCTCACTTTTGGTATTGAAAAATCCACCTGAGGGTTATGATGTGATGTTAAGCCCTATGGCTTTTGCTGGCTGGGCTGGGCTTTTGGTAACAATGCTTAATCTTTTGCCAATCGGTCAGTTAGATGGTGGTCATATCGCTTATGCTCTTTTTGGTAAAAAGCAGAATTTAATTGCTCGAATTATAATATTGGGCTTGATACCTTTAGGAGTTTTTTTATGGCAGGGATGGCTCATCTGGCTAGTATTAGCTTTTATTATTCGACCAGCTCATCCTCAGACTTTAAATGATTCTATTCCTCTGGATAATAAAAGAAAAATGGTTGGCTGGATTTCTCTTTTGATTTTTATCCTCTGTTTTTC
>JAZDLB010000261.1:0-10704 GCA_043802565.1 Candidatus Zixiibacteriota bacterium
GAATAAAGCTTTTGCATTTTTTGAATCGTCTCTTTAATATTTACTTTTAATTCCTCAGGTTCCAGTACCTCCACCATTTCACCAAAACCTAAAATCCATCTTGAGATCTCTTCAATTCCACTAACTCTAACCGAATAGAGGAGCGAGCCATCCCCTGGTTTACTCAGATTTTCGGATGAATGATGTTGCCCTGATTCAATCACCTTAACCGCCTTTCCAAAAAACCTTAGTTTCACTTCGGTGGGCTCTCCCTGATAGATCTCCCAGCTATTTTTGAAAAACTCCTCTATGGAGAAATCAGGTTTCTTTACAAAAGATTTGTCAGTCAGGGTAACCCTATAAATTCGATTGAGTCTGAAGACCCTAATCTGTTCACGCCGATGACAGAATCCTAAAAGATACCAGGAATGACGTCTGAAAATCAAAGCATAAGGGTCGATCTCTCTTGAGCTTTTTCCCGATTCCAAACCTTCATAATCTAATCTGATGGTCCTTTTATTTAAAATCGACTGCTCTATTAAGTTAAAGATCAGGCCAAGTTTGGAGAAATCAACCGTTGTTTTAAGAGTTATTCTCAAGGGATCGCCTAAATCGCTGAGTCTATTTTTTACCTCCTGACTTAAACCCGCATCGATCTTAGATAAAACCCTTTTAGCCGACTTCCCCAGTGGCGTATTGATAGAAAGTGGGCTTGAGCCCAGGCCTAATTTCAAAACTAAATAGTCATCTAATGAAAAGTTCAAAGGAGGCAGAAAGGCATCTGTAAGAAGTTTATAACCATCATCGAAGTATATCGGGACATTGGCTGAGGAAAGGGAGATTATGTCTCTGTAGATTGTTCTCTCCGACACCTGACATTCTCGAGCTAGATCTTCGGCCTTGAGAAAATGTCTTGACCTGAGAAGATTAAGAATATAAAGCAGACGATCAAATTTACTCACTTGCCCTCCAGTTTAAGTAGTATTGTCATCATAAGACTACCAGTATGTAACCGTAACTTTTAAAGTTATACTTTATAATTAAAAAAAATCTTTAAATAACTTCTCTGGGCTCTGGTCCATCATATTCGAAATCTGTATTCCCCAATCTCCGCATCGGTTTTTCCCGGGTAAGCTCCTCATAAGCATGAGCAACTAAACCTGGAACCCTGGAGATAATAAAAAACCCCTTTCCCAACCTCCAGTCAAATCCCATATCCGAGACCACCGCTGCCATTGCTCCATCCACATTCAAAGGAAGTTTTCTACCGGAAGTTTTCTCCAATTCTTTCTCGATCTCTTTAGCTAACTTCAAGTGTTTGCCTGAAAAACCTAACTCCTCCGCCATTTCAAAAAGTTTAACTGTGCGTGGATCGGTTTCATGTAAACGATGCCCATATCCTGGAATCCTCTTTTTTCTAACCTGATAATCTTTCACTAATTCAGAAGCTAAGGAGTTTAGATCTCCTTCCTTTTTCGCTAGTTTTTGGAACATCTTAGCACCTTCTTCAATCGCCCCTCCATGAAAGTCTCCTATAGTTAAAACCCCACCCGCCACAGCCGCATTCAAAGGGTTACCACCGGAGATAACCGTCCTGCTTGTCAGTGAAGAAGGAGGGGTTGCGCCATGGTCAATCGAAGAGACCAGGATCGCCTCCATCATCTTGCTCTCTTTGGAATTGGGGAGTTCTCCTTTAAGGATAAGAAAAACCACCTGGCTAAAGGTAAGTTTTTCCATTAACTCAGTTATATCATATCCGCGGATTCTTATTTCCCCTTTTTTTACCTGAGTAATAGAGGTCTTCCAGGTTTCCTCTTTCATATTTTTAACCTTTCCATAGGTAAAAATAAAAACAATATGAATTCAAAATTAAATATATCTTTAAAAATCGATTTGTCAATCTTTATATATTATAAGAGTTCAGTCAAGATAGTTTTTAGAAAGACGCTGGAATTTCTCATTAAGGGTAGCGCTAGGGCACAAAACCGACTCTCTTTTTTCCTATATGGTAATGCTACAGTTTTACACTCCGGTAGTCCTTGTTATTTTTTCAAACTGACTTCAGTCCGATTTTGGATCCATAGGATCGGGTCTGACGCCACTGAAGTGGCCATGAACAAATAGAGTTATGTTCTCTTTTATCCATCGGTATCATTCTGAGAGAGTCCTTGTTAAAAATCATTCTTTATAGAAAATAATTGAGGTAATTCGTAAATTACTCTTCCATCGCTTTTAACAACCTAAACCAGCAAATAATTTGCTCCCCCTTCTATCTATTTGATAACTATCTTGGTCTTAATGCATCATTTCTTTTCTAACTTCTCTCCTAATTTCTCAAGTTCCCTGGAGAGTTTTTCGATCTTCTTATTCAGCTCCGAAAGTTCCTGAGCAGTTACCCCTTTTAATTTTTCAACCGCCTTGCTAACATGCTGCTCGATCTTTTCCTTTATCTTCTTAGTTCTCTCCGCATGACCCTTTAAAATCTCCTTAACTGCCTTTGCTTTATCCGATTGAGAAAGCTCGCCCCTTTTGATCAGCTCATTTACCATCTTCTCAGCCTTTTCCCTGGTCAAATCAAAAAGACCCAAACCGGCTAAAAGTGTTTTTTCAAATATATCTGACATCCTATACCTCCTTCAATTGCTATTCGCGATTTGCTTTTGTGGTTTTTGATTCTTGAATTTTTAAACCTTTCATCCCTTAATCCATTTAACTCTTTAATCCTTGCAATTTAACTTCATAATAGGATTATAAAAATAATTTGTCAACATTTTTCAGCGCTTAGTTATTCTCTTTTGGCTATTAGATTCTTTTAATCTTTTAACCCTTTAACTCTTAAACCCTTGAACCTTTTATATTACTATATCCACAGGAGCTCCACATTTTTCACATTTCTTATCTTTGATCCCGGTTATATTAATTGAATATCCACTTCTTGAGATTAAAACCTTAGAGCATTTGGGACAATGAGTATCTGAGGTGCCTGGAATATAGGCATTTCCCACATAGACATATTTCAATTTCTCCTTGGCAATTAGAAAAGCTTTTTTTAAAGTCTCTACCGGTGTAGGTGGTAATTCGGATTTATAAGCTGGAAAATATCTGGAGAAATGAACAGGAATGCCTTCATCCAAACCTGCCACCCAATCTACAAATTTTCTAAGCTCATCCTCTGAATCGTTCCGGGTTGGTATAATAAGATAGGTTAATTCCACATGCTTATTTCTCTCAACTGAAATCTCGACTGTTTTCAAAACCACGTCTAACTTACCCTTACAGACTTTTTTGTAGAAATCTTGGCTCATCCCTTTAACATCAACATTCAAAGCATCGATTAAAGGTAAAAGCTTTTCTAAAGGTTCTGGATTGATATAACCATTGGTCACCAGCACATTGACTAATTTTTTATTGCGAGCGAGTTTAGCCGTATCTAAAACATATTCATACCACATCAGAGGCTCAGTATAAGTATAGGCAATCCCTATGGAGTTATCTCTCAATGCTAAGGAAACTAAATTCTCAGGCGTTACCAGTTCAGTGGGAGATTCTATCTGGGAGATAGTCCAGTTCTGACAGTGATCACATCTCAGATTACAGCTATTAGGCCCGGTGGATAAAATATCTGTTCCGGGATAGAAATGATACAGCGGTTTTTTCTCGATCGGATCCAAAGCGATGGAAACAGCTTTAGCGTAATTTATAGCATATAATACCCCCTCTAAATTCTTTTTCCCCCGACAAACCCCCAACTTCCCTTCAGTTAAAAGACACTCCCAGGGACAGAGATGGCACTGGACTTTTTTATTTTCTAATTTTTCGTAATATAAAGCTTCTTTTTGCATACTTCTTATATAAATTAACGATATCGCGTAGCGGAGGTTTTAGACCTCCGCCGAGCCCTGAAGGCTCGGCTACGTGAATTAAATCACTCCTATTTTCTGGAACCAGATTGGGGGCTCAAGTTTTTCCTCATAATAATATTTAAAGCTGGAATGTTTATATTCGCTAAGATCCCTCACCAAACCCGCTCTTAATGGGTTAGAATGGATATAATTTAATTTCTCTATTAAATCTTTCTCATTTCTGATCACATGGTCATAGAAACTTCTTTGCCAAATTGGATCTTTAGATTGAAAGTGCTCTTTTTTAAACATTTCGGAGGCAATGTTTCCTTTGATGTCATGCATTATATCTGACAAATCATTGCTTTGGGAGACAAGTATTAAATGTAAATGATTTGGCATTATGACAAAACCATTTATCTTAAAATTATATCTTGGATAAACCTCAGCCATACTTTCATAGATCATATTTATTCTATGTTCATTCGTCAATAGGGGAAGTCGTTTATATATATTAGCGGTTATATAAACAGCCTTATTAGAATAATCAAATTCTTTTAAACGAGTCATTTTCTACAATTTAAATCATTTAACCACGTAGCGGTCCGCCTGAGGCGGATTATCGGCCGCCGAGCCCTGAAGGCTCGGCTACGCGGATGTAGTCGTCCATACCTATATCAAAACAAACTCGGATACTCCAGGTTAAATCTTTCCTTATAATATAATCTTGTTCCTAAAAAACCCGAAATCAAAATTATAAAATACCAGGAATAAAAATATCCAGCCGCAAGGGATAAAAAAAGTATCGAGACCTTAGATGCCAGAACACTTTTTCCAACTTCTTTAGTTAAAAGAGCTAAAAGGTAAAAAGGAAAAGAGAGGATAGCTGAAAAAAGAAAAGGTAAATCTAAAAAGATAATAGATAAAATGATAGATAATAGCACCAGAATGGTTGAGACTAAAGCTGATTTGAAAGTCCCATATTTCACTCCAAAAGTCATCTTCCCCACCATCTTATCGCCCTCTATATCTGGAATGGTAGTGTTTATATAAACTGCGCCAACGGCGAGAGCATAAGGAAGTGAAAATAAGACTGCCCTCAGGGAGAAATCTGATCGAGCGCAAAAACCTGCCAGAAATACCAGAGAACCATGGGAGATAAGATTAGCTAAAAAACCACCATAGGTTTTATTCTTCAGGGTAAAAGGGAGAGCAGAATAGATGAAGCTAAAAATCAAACCCAGGGTGAAAATTATCCCGATGGTTAAAGATAGCAAATAGGCTGGTAGAACACTGAAAAGGTATAAAAAAACAGTCAAAACCCAAGCATTTTTCTTGGAGATATGCCCTTCAGCTAAAAAGAATAGCTTCTTATTTTTGCGATCCGTCTCAAGGTCATAGATTTGATTTAGGAGATAAACCCCTCCCATGAAAAAGGTTGAGAATAAGAAAAGCCAGAATAATGATTTATCAAAGGAAGTATACCTTGAACCCTGATGATGCCCTAAAAGCAGAATTGTCCAGACCGGAACCATAAGCACCGGCCGAAGAACGAAGATGTAATCGAAATATTTTAACATCTCTTTTAATGGTAGGAAAGCCTTTTAGGGTTGCTTCTTTTCGCTTGTTCCCTGAGAGACGCGTAGCGGAGGTTTTAGACCTCCGCGCCAAGCCCTGAAGGCTTGGCTACGCGACTTGCATTCGTCATCCGAAATCCAATATCCATCATTGTATTTTATCTATATAAAATAAATTTCAGATAAAAATAAACTAAAGGCGCGGCGAAAAGGAGGCTATCGAACCGATCCAATATTCCTCCATGTCCAGGGATGATCTTAGATGAATCCTTCAGATTAGCTGACCTTTTAAATGAAGATTCCACAAAATCACCTAATTGCCCGAAGATGCTTATCAGGATTGATAAAAAAAGCAGGTGGTTAAAGGGTATCTCTTTTAAAAATATAATTTTTGAGAAGATCGCCGCCAGTATCGCCCCAGCCATACCACCCATTGACCCTTCCCAGCTTTTCTTGGGGCTAACCTCAGGCAAAATCTTATGTTTCCCAAAAGGAGTACCTATAAAATAAGCTAAAGTATCTGAAAGCCATAGACAAAAGAAAATGAAGATAACCCATAAACCACCTAATTGATACTCTAATCCTAACACCTTAGGAAATTCACGGATTAAAATAAGAAAAGAGAAAAAGACCGACACGTAAATTAAGCCGAATAGAAATGAGGAAAGATTTTCAATTGCAAAATTAAATTTATTCTTAACCAATTGATATAAACCTGAAATAAAGATACCGACTAAAAGAATTATAGGGACAAATCTTACCTCGAAAAAATAAACTGAAATTCCAATCAAAATTCCTGAAAGGATAAAAAGAGTTTGAAGGATAGAGATATTTTTGAGCCTTAAAATCGAGGAGAATTCAATCAAACCAAAAAATATCAGAAGATTTACAAAGCTCATAAATGCTAAACCACCGGAATAGGAGATATATAGAAGGAAGGGGATAAAAACAATTGCGATTATTATGCGGGTTAAGAGATTTTTCATTTAATATAATAGCAGATTACAAATGACCGATAGAAACTCAGACCTATGAGGTCTTAGACCTCCCTAACGATCCCTAAAGGCTTCACGTTGCTTTTTGTCATTCTGAGGGAGTCACTCCTTTAGCGGACGACCGAAGAATCTGTTTTACCATATTCAACCGATTCTTCGTCTCGCCCCTGGCGGACTCTGAATGACAAACGTTATTCGTTATTATTAATCCTTTATGCATGTTATAAGCGGGACTATATTTTTCCAAACCGTCGTTGCCGATTCTGATAGGCCCAGATAGCTTGATAAAAATCGTTCACTGAGAAATCAGGCCATAAAACCTCAGTTACATAAAGTTCAGTATAGGAGGTTTGCCAGAGCATAAAATTGGAGAGACGCATTTCGCCTGAAGTCCGGATCAAAAGGTCTGGATCTGGTAATTCCTTAGTATAAAGATAGAAGGAAAAAAGCTTTTCATCCACCTCCTCTGGTTTTATAATTCCGGAAGATATATCCAGAGAAATTTTCTTTACTGCATACAGAATCTCACTTCTGCCGGAATAGTTCAAAGCTAAATTCAGAACCAGTCCGGTATTATCTTTGGTTCTCTGGATCGCTTTTTCTAAAATCTCCTTTCTTCGTAAAGAGAGCTCCTCTATCTTGCCGGTAGTAATAAGTTTGACGTTGTTTTTCTCTAACTCACTCAACTCTCTTTTAGTAGTCTCATAAAGTAAATTCATAATCGCAGAGACCTCCTCCCTGGGCCTCTGCCAGTTCTCAGTAGAAAAGGTGAAAAGGGTAAGGATGGAAAGCTTCAGCTCTCCTGCGGCTTCGACTATCTTTTTTACCGTCCTTACTCCAGCCCTGTGTCCTGCGATTCGAGGTAAACCTCTTTTTTTCGCCCATCTCCCATTCCCATCCATAATTATAGCTATATGTCTGGGCAAATTCCCCTTTTTTAAAATCTCCTCTTTTAAATCTTTTTCAGCCAATCAAATCATCCCTTTAAAAAGATAAATTGGGCGAACACCTGGACCTCGCCCCTACGGACTCCGCCGAGCCCTGAAGGCTCGGCTACGCGTTTTCGTTGTCATCGCGAGCCGAAGGTGAAGTCCCGCCAAAGGCGGGGCTTCGTCGTCCGCCTGTGGCGAGACTCCTCGCCATGACAGTTTTTTATTTTTAATTTGCCATTCATCATTCGTCATTGTATTTATTACACTTCCATTATCTCTGCTTCTTTCTTCTTCAGTAGCTCATCCGTCATCCCGATATATTTATCCAGTATCTTCTGCACCTGCTCCACACCTTTTCTAGAATCGTCTTCAGAGATCTCCTTATCTTTTTCTTTTTTCTTTAAAGCCTCGTTCGCATCCCGGCGGATATTTCTTAATGATATTTTGCTCTCTTCAGTTAGCTTCTTAACCAGTTTAACCAGATCTTTTCTTCTCTCTTCAGTCAAAGCAGGGATAGGCAGGCGTACCACGTTCGCATCCGTGATTGGATTTAAGCCTAAATCTGATTTCTGGATAGCCTTAGCTACTTCCGGAATAAGCTTTTTCTCCCAAGGCTGGATGATAATCAATTTGTAGTCCGGCACACTTATGCTCGCTACCTGGGAAAGAGGGACCAGCGAGCCATAATACTCCACCTTTACCCCATCTAAAAGTGAGGTGGTGGCTTTACCAGTCCGGATTGAGGATAATTCCCTCTGCACAGCTTCGATGGTCTTTTTCATCCTCTCCTCTGCCTCAGCAAAAATCTGCTTGGTCATATTCCTTCCTTTCTATTCTTTAGGTTTAAGCACATCTCAGGATAAAAAAGTTTTTTGTCCATCATTTAACCACTGTTCCTATTTTTTCACCTGAGATTATCTTTTTGAGATTACTTTTTTTCAAAAGGTTGAAGACGATTATAGGGATGTTATTCTCTTTGCAAAGCGAAATAGCAGTAGCATCCATTACCTTAAGATTTCGATTCAATACTGCTAAGTAACTTATTTGTTTAAATTTTCTTGCCTCAGGATTTTTAAGCGGGTCAGAAGTATAGACTCCATCCACTTTTGTTCCTTTGAGGATAATTTCAGCCTCGATCTCGCTTGCCCTTAAAGCAGCTGCAGTGTCTGTAGTAAAAAAAGGGTTTCCTGTTCCTGCAGCAAAGATTACTACTCTACCCTTCTCTAAATGTCTTATCGCTCTCCGGCGAATATAAGGCTCAGCTACTCTATCCATCTGTATGGCAGACATTACCCGGGTGAAGACCCCTATCTTCTCTAAATAATTCTGTAGAGCCAGGGAATTAATAACCGTAGCCAGCATCCCCATATGGTCCCCTGAAACCCTATCTGTGCCCTTGGAGCTCAAAGAAATCCCCCTGAATATATTCCCTGCGCCGATGACTATCCCGATCTCTGTTCCTAAATCTTTTATTCCTTTGATCTCCAAAGCTAAATATCGTAAAAAATCAGGGTCTAATCCATATTCCTTTTTCCCCTGGAGAGCCTCTCCGGAAAGTTTAAGCAGGATTCTTTTATAAATTGGTTTTCGCATCTCGCTTTTCGCGGTTTGCTATTCGCTAACAGAGCCCTGTAGTGCGACCCCGCCTTAGGCGGGTCGCTCAAGCAAGGTTGATCCGCCTCGCAATGACATCGAATTAGACCTCTATACTATACTACATTTTTTTCTTTAGCTACAAGCTACCTGCTACTTGCTAAGTTACTCCCCTAATCTAAATCTAACAAATCTTCTGACCGTTATATTCTCGCCTAATTTGGCGATAGTCTCATCTATTCTCTGCTTAACAGTTCTATCCTCATCCTTGATGAAAGGCTGCTCTAACAGGCAAAACTCCTGAAAATATTTCTCTAATTTACCCTGAATTATCTTATCCAGGATTTTTTCCGGTTTTCCTTCCTTCAATACCTGAGCTTTATAGATTTCCTTCTCTTTCTCTAATAACTCTGCTGGGAAATCTTCCCTTTTTATGGTTATCGGGTTGGAAGCAGCCACCTGCATGGCAACATCTTTAGCTAAATTTCGAAAATCATCTGTTCGGGCTACAAAATCAGTTTCGCAATTTATCTCTAAAAGTACTCCTAACTTCTCACCTGGATGTATATAAGAATATATTAGTCCTTCCCTGGTCGATCTTCCAGCTTTTTGAGAAGCTTTGGCAACTCCTTGCTCCCTTAAATAATCAAGAGCCTTCTCCAGGTTACCATTTGCCTTCTCCAGAGCCCTTTTACAATCCATCATCGGAGCTCCAGTTTTATCCCTTAATTCCTTAACCAGTTTCGAATCTATCTCCATCTATTTTTCCTCCTTACTCTTTTTAACCCTGGCTTCAACCTTTGACTCTTCTTCTTTTTCTTCCAAAAGCTTGTGTTGTGACTCTAAGACCGCATTGATGATCTCATGGGTGATAATCTTTATAGATTTAACCGCATCGTCGTTTCCAGCTATGGGATAATCGATCACGTCTGGGTCTGAATTAGTATCGATAATCGCGATAACCGGAATCTTAAGCTTATTTGCTTCAGCCACTGCAATCCTTTCCTTTTTAGAGTCGACCACAAAGATAGCTCCTGGCAATTTGACTACATCTTTTATACCTCCTAATATATTCTCTAACTTCTCTATCTCCCTTTGTAAACCTGAAGCCTCTTTTTTAGTGAGCTTATCAAAAGTGCCATCCTCCTTCATTCTCTCCAGATCCTTTAATCTTTTTATATTCCTTCGGATAGTCTGGAAGTTAGTCATCATCCCACCTAGCCATCTTTCAGTCACATAAGGCATCCCGCATCTTAAAGCCTCCTCCTTTATCACCTCTTTTGCCTGCTTTTTTGTACCTACAAACAAAATATCTTTTCCGTTTTCCATTAACTCCTTAATTTTCTGACAGGCTTTTTCCAGAGAGTTAACTGTTTTCTGCAGGTCGATTATGTAGATTCCGTTCCTGGAGGTAAAGATAAAAGGTTTCATCTTGGGATTCCATCTTTTGGTCTGATGACCGAAATGTACCCCCGCCTCTAAAAGCTCCTTTAATGCTACTGCCATTCTACACTCCTTTTTTGATTGGTTTTCTCCTCCACCAGCCTCATCTCCCTCAGGGCTAAAGTCTATTTTTTTTAACCTTTAGACCACCTGAAAGATCAGCCGGTGTGTGTTTTTCATTCATTTACTTACTACGTTACAACATAAGTTCACCTTTGAAAAGCAACCCATCTTTACTGAGTTCATCTATCTATTTTAAGTTGGTTCGGGAAGTCCAATTCCCGAACCAGTCCGCGTAGAGGTGGAGCTTGCCTCCACCCTTCCCAGGGCGGAGTTGAACTCC
>JAZDLB010000262.1:0-2356 GCA_043802565.1 Candidatus Zixiibacteriota bacterium
AGATTGCGGCTACCTCCTTCGGTTGCTACTCTTCATCAAAATGACAACTGTGCTAAAATTGGAGCAGGAATGGTAGGGGCATCCGCCTTTGGCGGACCGTGCCCCTACAAAATCTTAAAAGGTCTCTTTATAATACTGGTTGCGAAAATCCTCTATCTTGGAGTTCTTTTTTAAGTTCTGAAACCACTGGGAATAGAAATCAGACTGCTTTCTGCGGAGCAATTCGAGTTTGAGCGAATCGCTGTGGACCTGGAAAGTACTATCATTTACTATAGATTTGGAAACCAGTTGTAGGAGATAGGCACCCTGGCTTGTTTTAACGGGCGGGCTTATCTGATTTGTACTTAATGCGAAAGCAGAGCCGATGAACTCCGGGTCCTGTCCTATTCCTGGAACAAAAGAATTTCTGGTGAACTCACCGCTGTCCATAACCTTTTCCTTAGACTCTTCAGCCACCTTTTTGAATTCTTGACCTTTCCTTATTTCCTCATAGATCCGCATACCTTTCTGATAAGCTAATTCCCCGAGTTTCTGCTTTAAAAGCGCATCTTTAACCAGCAGTTCTGCTTCCGAGAGTGAAGGTATGCCCGCAGGCTTCCTCTCCTTTATTTGAACTACGTAGTATAAGAACTGGGATTCTATCGGATCGCTTATCTTACCAGGTTTATTTTCGAAAACGAACTGGTTTACTTCTTCGGATAAGCCTAATTTAGGGATAAAACTCCCTTTAACAAACAGTCCGCTTTCCTTGACGGCAAGTTTTTCATCCGATGCCGCTATATCGAAACCTACCTTTCTGGCTTTTAATACGAATTCATCTATCTGGTTTTTTATTTTGTTAAGAGTCTCTTCTGAAGGCTCGATTTTTAAGAAAATATAACTGGCATGAAATTCCTCTTCTCCTTTGGTTTTCTTTTTTTCTAAAACTTTTATCAGATGCCAGCCTTGCTCAGTTTTTACCGGTTCGGAAATTTCACCCGGTTTTAAGGCAAAAAGAGCTTCGTCAAAGGGTTTTTGAGTTGCTCCTTTTTTCAACCAGCCTAAATCCCCTCCGTTTTTTCTGGTGGTTGGGTCTTCTGAATATTCCTTAGCCATCTCTGCAAAATCCTCTCCCTTGGTAATCAGGTCCCGGATCTCCAAAATTCTAGCTCTGGTTTTCTCTTCATCATCCTTGGAAGGGTTTTTAGGAGGAACTACAAACCTTATGGCGGCCCTTTCTTCCATTTTAAATTTATCCGAGTTCTCTTTAAAATATTTCTCAGTCTCGGTTGGGCTTATTTGTATCTCCGAGGCCGAGAATTCTTTTGCAGGGATGAAAATAAAATTTACCCTGGCTTTCTGAGTATCATCCACATATTTTCTGTAAACTTCCTGGTCATTGATGCGGATTGTACCGATGATGGTTTCCTGTAATTTGGCTATTAGAAGCTGACTCCGGACATAATCCTCAATCTGTCCCCAGGGAACCCGCTGGTCAGCTAAAGCCTGTCTATATTTATTATAATCAAATTGGCCATTAGTCTGGAAGATCTCACTCTCCATTATCTCCCTGGGAGGGAACCTTTTCATAAACTCATAAAGCTCCTTATTAGTAACGACTATACCCCTTTCCTTCACTTCCTGGGAAAGGAGGGTCTGGTCCACCAACTCAGTCCAGGTTTGATCTCTTAAGTTCTTGGCTACCTGATCAGTTACTTCTTCTTCCTTTTTCTCTGCTTCTTTTAACTTGTTCTCATATAAGTACTGGAAGGACTGGACAGGTATATCCTTACCATTTACTACGGCAATGACCCCCTCTTTTGATTTTCTGGAAGTGAACTGCATTCCCCAGGCGAAAACGATAGTTCCCACAAAGGCGGCGATGACTATCCAGATGATAGAGCGGGTCATCTTGCGCATTGTTTTCATCATAAGAGTTTCTCTCCTTGTTTTTAGTCTCTTTAAAAACTACATACATATACGAAAACTAATATAATTTGTATGTTGTAATTGGCAAGAGGTTTTTAAGGATACGGGATATAAATTGAACACCTCTTCTCCTCACCATGTCTATCATTTTGAGCAGATTCTTCGCTCGTCCACCCGTGGTGAACTCTCCCAGAATGACAAGAAGTAAGGGTTCATCTGTTAGAGGTGGATTGAACCCTACCTTCTAAATGTAGAGACGCATAGTAATGCGTCTCTACAAATAATTTATTCTTTTTTAAAATCTTTTAAACTCTTCAAAAATTCATCTCTACAACTTATGCATAGTAAAGCATCTTTTCTTAAATAAATCTCTTCCTCTAATTCCTTTTCGGTTTTGTCTTTTGTTTGTTTCAGTATTTTTTCAATCCTTTCTTTTAGAAGATATTCC
>JAZDLB010000263.1:0-11839 GCA_043802565.1 Candidatus Zixiibacteriota bacterium
GCGGTTTTAGGGATGGAACAATTAAAGAAACTTGGATCGAATAATCTTAAAAGAAGGCACCTTTCAAAGATTTATATTCAAAAATTAAATGGAATCAAAGGGATTTTCATTCCCTTTCAAAACTATCCCAGAGGCTCCAGCTATCATCTTTTTCCAGTACTTTTAGATAAGAATATCGAAAGGGATGAATTTATGCGCAAGTTGAAACAGAAAGGAATACAGACCAGCCTCCACTATCAACCCCTTCATAAGTTCTCCTATTACCGAAAGAATTTCCCACAGAAGTCCGGCACACTCTCCCTCAGCGAAGAGATTGGAAAACGGGAGGTAAGCCTGCCTTTACATCCGCGAATGAGTGAAGATGATGTTGTTTTTATCTGTCGGCAGATTAAAAAGATAGTAAGTAGATAAACTGACTTTATAACCGATAAAATAGATATGAATATTTTTATCGGAATTTTTATTTTCATTTTCGGTCTGGCAATCGGCAGTTTCTTGAATGTCTGTATCTACCGTATCCCTTTGAGAAAATCAATACTTTTCCCGGCTTCTCATTGTCCCCAATGCGGAAATAAAATCAGAGCTTTTGATAACATTCCAATTTTAAGTTATCTCATTCTAAGGGGTAAGTGCAGATATTGTAAAGAGAAAATCTCATTAATCTACCCGGCAGTTGAGCTTTTAAGCGGGCTTCTATTTCTTTTACTTTACCGAAGTTATGGACTAAGCTGGGAGTTTGCTTCTAAATTATATTTATTTTCCATCCTTCTTTTGATCTTCTTTATTGACTTGAAATATCAACTGATTCCAGATGTTATCACTCTACCTGGTATAATCGTTGGCTTCATATTTTCTTTTTTATCAAAATCACCTCCTTTTCTTGAATCCCTAATTGGTTTTTTGGTTGGAGGTGGGCTTTTATATTTTATGGCCATCTTTGGTGATAAGCTTTTTAAAAAAGAAAGTATGGGAGGTGGAGATATTAAACTGGCAGCTATGCTGGGCACTTTCTTAGGCTGGAAGATGGTTTTACTGGTTATTTTCTTAGCATCTTTTTTAGGGGCTATAGCCGGGATAATATTTATAATATTTTCAAAACGGATGAGAGGAAAAAGGTTGATCCCTTTCGGACCTTTTCTGGCAATAGCAACTTTACTTACAATTTTCTTCGGAAACCAATTGATAGAATTATACCTCGGATTATTCTACCATATTTAACGACTCTCTATATTTCCTTTTCTGGTAATTACTAAATCCCTTTTTTAAAAATGCCGATATAAGATATGTCCTTATATGGTCGGATAATAAATTATGAAGAAATTCTTCAAATTCAACTATGAATCGGAGATTCGACTCTCCCTTTTACTTTTAATCCTTTTTTTTGTCCTGATGAATTATGGGATAGTTTATCTTTTGAATTTATCTCAAAAAGGGTGGGAAGAGGAGTCTCTTCAAAACCTTAAGGGAATAGCCTACTCCGCCAGCCACCTCTGGCAAAATAAGACTGAAAAAGGTAAAATAGATTCAGAGCTTAAAAGCTTAACTTCACTCAGACAGGTTAAAAAGATAGACATTATAGACCAAGACGGAAGAATCTTAACCTCTTCGGATGGTCGGATAAAGAAAATAAAGCCCGATCCATCACTTAATCAATTCAGGGAAAAGCCTCCTTCAGGGCAAAGCTTTCTCTCCAGCGTTTATAGCAAGCCAGAAAAAGGCCATTATAAGAGCTATTTTTACTCCTTTGTTGACAAAAATACCCAGAAAACTCTTTTTTCAAGAGTAGAGAAAGAAATGACGATGTATTTTTGGGTAGAACGAATTTCTAAATACGAAGGATGGGTGAGGGGCTTAGGAATTATCGGTATCCTTTTTTTGTCTTTCCTACTTTTGAAGAATATATTTTCTCCATATCAGAAAATGAAAAGAAAAGCTGAAGAAGAAAGTATTATTACTCCTTCAACTAAAAGGGAAGATGTAGAAGTAGTAGTGGAAGTATTTCAGAAGGTCATTGCTGATCTCAAAGAAAAGGAGAAAAAATTACAAGCGCTTTATATCCAAACTAATAACAAGGCAAAAAATTTAGAAAGGTATAATGAATATATACTCAAAAGCATAAATAATGGAGTGATAATCTGTGACAACCAGGGGAAGATAACCGGATTTAATCAGGCGGCTCAAAGGCTCCTCGGTTCAGCTTTTAAGTTGAGCTTGAATATACATTACAAAGAGGCATTGGGTGAGATCACTTTACTATCCAATATGTTAGATGAGATAATCATCAAGAAGAATCTATACGGTGAAGCAGAAATAGAAATAAAAAGGGATAAAGGCGAAGAAAGATTTTTGATGGCCGATAGTGCTCTTTTACGGGACGAAAATGAAAATATAATTGGCCTGGTATTAGTTTTGACCGATTTAACTGAGCTTAAAAAGATTCAGCAGGAGATAGCTTTCAAACAGAAAATGGCTACCTTGGGAGAGATCTCGGCCGGGTTAGCTCATGAGTTAAGAAACTCTATGGGAGCGCTTCTGGGGTATAGCAAGATGCTAAAAAAAGGATTCAAAGAAGGTAGTGCCGCTTATCCCGTAGTAGAAAGCATCATAACGGAATCTTTGACCATAGAAAATCTTCTTCAAAGATTCTTAGACTTTGCAAAACCCCTGGAGGTAAAGTGGATTAAATTTGACATGGGTGAATTAGTTCAGGATTGTATGAAGATAGCCAAGGGAAAAAGGCCTGCTCTGAAAATTTCATTCAAAGTGGAAGAAAAAATTCCCTCTCTCCCTGGAGATCCATTCCTTTTAAGACAGGCTTTCCAAAACCTGATTCAGAATTCGAGCGATGCTCTTAAAGATGGGGGTGAGATTAGAATTAATCTTCAAGAATTGAAGGTTAACGGAGAGCCTGTGATAAAGGCAACGATTGAAGATAATGGCGGTGGAATCCCGGAGGAAAATTTAGGACGGATATTTAAGCCCTTCTTTACATCAAAGGAGAAGGGAATAGGTTTAGGATTGAGCCTGGTAAAGAAAATAGTCGATTTGCATAAAGGCAAAATCGAGGTCAAAAGTGAACTAGAGAAAGGAACGGTTTTTACTCTATTTCTTCCATTGGCCGAACCTCAAACAAAATCCAAAGTTAAAAATAGATTGGAGTTTCAGCCGGTAGCATAAAGATTGAGTTCTCTCCTTTTCCCCCCATTAAGATTTTGGGCAGAGATAAAAATTTGTTATTTCCCCACATTTCTAAAAGAATACCACAGATTTACAGAATACTTATTTAATTTCTCTTGTCATACTATTTTTTTGTTATTATTATAGCTTAAGTTATTTTTTATGGTTAAATTGAGATGCGAATAATTCATCTATCAGATACCCATTTAGGAGCGGGCGGAGCTAGCCGTAAGGTTTCGCCTTCTGGTATAAATCAAAGGGAAGAAGATATTGGTAATTCTTTCATCTGGGCGCTCGATCAAATTATTGAAATCAAACCAGATCTGGTTATCCACTCTGGCGATTTGTTTAACTCAGTCCGACCTACTAACCGCATTATAAATTTAGCTATCAGACAGCTTTTACGCCTGACTTCAATCTCCATTCCAGTAATAATCATCTCCGGAAACCATGATACCCCTAAACAGAGAGGGATAGGCTCAATTTTCTCTTTCTTCGAGGTTTTCCCGGGTTTGAGATTGGTCTATCAGGATAGATATGAGAAGATTAGGATAAAAGACTTGGCGGTGCATTCGGTTCCGCATTGTCTTTCACCAGCTACTTTTCAGTTAGAGCTTGAGAAGATAGAGATAGATAAGGAGACTCGCTTCAATGTCCTGATACTGCATGGGGTAGTCTCTGGAATAAAGGAATTCTCTATGGGAGAACTTGCAGAATTAGAAATACCTTCCTCTCTTTTTAAAAAAGGGTTCGATTACGTAGCTTTAGGCCATTACCATCGCTATACCCAGGTTGAGGAAGGAGTCTATTACGCTGGTTCAACTGAGAGGATTACCATGGCGGAATTAGGTCAGGAAAAAGGTTTTGTAGAATTTGACCTTTTATCAAAAAAGATAAATTTCCATAAAGTTCCAACTCGTCCGATGATCGAACTCCCCTCTGTAAATGCTGAAGGAAAAGATCAGGAACAAATTTTAGTGGAAATAGAAAAATTGCTTGAGCAGAATGACATTAAGGATAAAATAGTTCGTTTAAAAGTTGCTCAGATCCCTACCTACGTCTATAATTCTCTGAATTTCAGAAAACTATCTGAGCTTAAAGCTCAGGCTTTTTATTTAGATTTAAAATTTGAGAGAAAAAAAGAGGAAAAAGGAGGTTCTGTCACACAAACTGGTATTGGAAAATTGGCAGAAGAATTTAATCAATATATTAAAGGGTATGTCATAGAGGGTTTGAAAAGAGAAAAGTTGCAGGAATTGGGATTGAAATATCTATCAGAGAAAAGAGAGGAAGAATAGAAAGTCTAAAGGCTAAAGTCCAGAGTCTAAAGGCTTAAAGACTCAGGACTATAGCCTTAAGCCTATAGCCGGTTATGTATCTGCAATCGATTCAATTGGAAAATTACAGACGTTTTAAATTTGCCCAGGCCGAATTCCCGGATGGTGTCGTGGGAATTATAGGGAATAATGGCACAGGTAAATCTACTTTAATGGAAGCCATAGCCTGGGTGTTATACGGAACTGAGGCTGCCCGCACCGGAAAAAATGAAATAAAAAGATTAAATTCAAAACCTCAAGAGATATGTCGGGTTATTCTGGATTTTGAGCTTCAAGGTGAAAACTATCGGGTAGTTAGAGAATTAAAAGGTGCTTCCAATCAACAAGATTCTTCAGTCTTAATTAACGGTAAGGTAGTGGCAAGGGGAATAACTGCGGTTACTGATTTGATAGAAAAAACTCTAAACATGGACTACAGGGATTTTATTACCTCTTTTTATGCTCCCCAGAAAGAGTTAAACGTTCTATCTGATTACCCACCGTCAAAGCGTAAAGAGATTTTGGCACGAATGCTGGGAATAGAAAAGATCGACTCCACACTAAAGGGTTTACGGGCTGATATAAGGGGAACGGATCTGAAACTTGAGGTAACTGAAGTCCATATGAAAGATATTAATGAGTTAGATAGTAAGAAAAAAGAGTTGCAAGAAGAGCTCAAGAGAGTTTTTCAAAAAATAGATGAAGAGGAGAAGAGCTATCAAGCTGAAGAGACCAATTTGAAGCACATTGAAAATGAACTAAAGAAGAAAAAAGAAGAGTCTGAAGTTTTCAATAATTACAAAAATGAGCTATCAATCAAGAAGGCTTTATCATCAGAAATTGTTGCTCAGATAACCAAGAGCAAAAATGAAATTGAAATGTTAAAGAGTTTGACCTTAGAATTAGATAAACTTGAAGTAGAAGTAAAATCTTATCCTCAGGTTAAGGAAGATTTTTTAATGTATGAAGGTCTTAAGCTCAAGGCTGAACAGAGAAAAACTTTACTGATTCAGATTGAAAACCTGCTCCAATCGATTGACAATGACAAGAAAAGAATCGAAGCCTTAGAATTAACCCGGATTGATCTGGAGGAGAAAAATAAAATCTTAGAAAAATTGAAAAGAGATTCTCTGGAGATCGAACAGCAATTAGAGAAGACCAGGTCTGAATTCATGCAAGTCCAATCTACCTATAAAGTAACCCAGGGTGAGCAGAATAAAGTTAAAAACCAGCTTGAAGGTATAGAGAAATTAGGTCCGGATTCGGTTTGTGATCGATGCTTAAGACCTTTTGGTGCTGATTATCCCAAGATAAAAGAGCATCTTACTTCGGAACTGGACAAAATAAAAGGCAATTTAGGCTTAATCTTGAAAGAAAGAAGCTTAGTTGAAGAAAAAGGGAAAGAACTCAAGAGGAGTAAAAAGAACCTGGAGGAAAGCATTGAAAAGTTTCAAAAAGAGATAGAACAGCTACTGAAGGAAAAGGGCGAACGAGACACATTAAAGAAAGCACTTTCGGAGAAGGCAAAAAGTCTTTTGTTTCTTCAGGAGAATTTGAAAAACTTAGGTGAATTGAGTTACGATTCAGATGTTCACTTAGAGTTGAAAACAAATCTGGAAAGATTGGAGAGATTAAAAGAAAAATATATGTCATTAAATCAAGAGAAAAATAAACTGTCTCAGCTGAAACAAAACCTGGAGCTATTAGAACAAAACTGGGTGAATCTGAATAGGGAGATTGAAACGCTTAATGATAAAATCAAGCTTCTTTCCTTTTCAGGGGGGGAGCTTAAAACTATAGAAAAGAAAGTAGAAGAAAAGAGGTTAGATGTTCATCGATCAGAGCTTAATTTGAAAGATCTGACTCACCAGAAGGGGATTTTTTCCTTAGAACTTGGGAAAGTAGAAAAGGATATTCAGGATACCATTAAACTTAAAGAGGAACTTAAATCATTAGGGGAAAATAAGCTTTACTTAGAGAAGTTAGATAAGATTTTAGTAGATTTTAAAACCTCTTTGATCTCCAGGATTAGGCCAGCACTCTCAACCTATACTAACGAACTGTTTTTAGAGTTAACTGATGGAAGATATGAAAAATTAGAGCTAACCGATGAGAATGATGACCGCTATCCTCCATATGAAATTGTAATTTATGATCAGGGAGAAGGATTCTCCATTGAGCGTTTTTCCGGCGGTGAAAAGGATTTAGCCAATCTGTGCCTGAGGCTTGCAATCTCGCAGCAGGTTTCCCAATCCAGCGGGGTGGAGTTCTCCTTTATAATTTTAGATGAGATCTTCGGGAGTCAGGATGATTCCCGCAAAGAAAACATCCTCAAAGGGCTGGCTAAACTGAAGAATAGATTCAGGCAGATATTTTTAATCACCCATATAGATGACATCAAAGATTCAGTCGAAAATTTAATCACTGTTCTGGAAAACGAGGACGGTACCAGCCAAATCGTTCTCCAGTAAAAAAGTAGACAGTAGATAGTAGACAGGATAAATTACCGTCGAAGGAAGTATCGTTGGTCTCTTGACCAATGGCAAGCAGGAGTTTATTCTTTGTAAAACTCTCTAATTGTTCATCTTTAATACAGCGATTACCCTCAAGGATTCACAGTTTTTCCGATAATATAAATGATTAGCTTGTTTAAAAATTTCAACTTTGAAGAGGTAAACTTATGCCCTCCATTCTTGTAATTGATGATAAAGAGAGCATGCGCCAGATGCTGGCTAAAACCTTAGAGTCAGAAGGGTTCGAGGTGGATACTGCCAGGGATGGAGAGGGGGGTTTGGATAAGGCTAAAGAGAAAAGATTTGATTTAGTCCTAACAGATTTAAAGCTACCCAAGATGGATGGCCTGGAGGTTTTGTCTTCTATCAAAGATTTAGATCCAGAGGTAGCGGTTATAGTGATGACTGCCTATGGAACTATTGAGACTGCGGTTCAAGCCATAAAGCAAGGTGCCTTTGATTTCTTGACCAAACCTTTTGATGTAGATCACCTGCATGTCCTGATTCAAAGAGCCTTAGAAAATCGACGACTTCTTGCAGAAAATGTTCTCTTAAGGGAGGAACTGGCTTATAACTTGGGGTTTACTGAGATTATCGGTAAATCCGAAAAGATGAAAGAGGTAACCAGACTTGTAAAGAAGGTAGCTTATAGTGATACCACCGTATTACTCTTAGGCGAAAGTGGTACCGGCAAAGAGCTTTTTGCCAGGGCAATTCATGGCCTGAGCCCTCGAAAAAGTGGACCTTATGTGGCAATTAATTGTGCGGCTATACCTAGAGAGCTATTAGAAAATGAACTTTTCGGTTCAGAAAGAGGAGCATACACTGGTGCAGTTACCAGAAAAATGGGTAAATTCGAAATAGCTGAAAAAGGAACAATCTTTTTAGATGAGATCGGGGATTTAGATATTGCTCTTCAGGCTAAGATTTTAAGGGTACTACAGGAAAAAAGATTTGAGAGGTTAGGCGGAACAAAGACTATAAATATAGATGTGCGGGTGATTGCCGCTTCCAATTTTGATCTTAAAAAAGCAATCGAGAAAAAGGATTTTAGAGAAGACCTTTATTATAGATTATCGGTTTTCCCAATTCCCATTCCTCCTTTAAGGGAAAGAAGGGAGGATATATCGGAATTGGCTGATTTTTTTATCCGTAAATATTGTTTAGAGATGAAAAAGGAGAAAAGGGCTCTTTCCAAAGAAGCTTTAAGTCTGATGGATAAATACCACTGGCCCGGAAATGTGCGTGAATTAGAAAATACCATTGAAAGAGCGATTATCTTATGTGAAGGTAAGAAGATTTTGCCGGAACACTTAGCTATAAGGCTCCCCTCAAATTCAGAGATAAGATTAAGAGAAGGGGCTGGCTTGAAAGAGGTGAGCCAGTATGCTCAGGCAGAGGCTGAAAGGGCGATGATTTTAAGAGTGTTAAACCAGACCAGGGGTAATAAAAGAAAAACCGCAGAAATTTTGAAGATAGATTATACGACGTTATTTGAGAAGATTAAGAAGTATAATATTGATGCCTGAAGTGGGAATAGTAGGTAGTCCGCCAAAGGCGGAGTAGACAGGATGTAGCGGAAGACTTCAGTCTTCCAGTATTGTAGAGCAAGGCTTTTAGCCTTGCTCTTTCGATAAATAAAAACGTCCCGACAGAAGTCGGGACGCTACGAACTGCGATACAAAATGTAAGGGCGTATTGCAATACGCTCCTACGAATTTTTTTAACAACTTGGTGGTGGTCCGCCTTTGAAAAGATAATTTATCAGATAAACCGCATCAGAGACGGAGACCTTGGTGTCGCAGTTGGCATCTGCAATATAAAGAGGGGAAGGTGCTGGACCTCCTTTGAAAAGATAGTTGATGAGAAAAACTATATCTGAAACGCTGATAGCACGGTCTAAGTTAGCATCACCTGTTTTAAATCTCACCAAGGATACTTCTTTCAGCGTAGGGGAACCAGAGCCCACATTTATCCCGGATATAGTCTCAGTATAATATCCTTCTTTTAAAACCTGCAGGGTATAACTTCCGGGCAAAAGGAGCCATCTGTATCTACCGAAAAGGGAATCGCTTGTCCGGGGTAAGACCTGGGTTGAATAAAGCTCTAAGATCCTGACTTCTGCTTTCAGAGGCTCAGAGGTTACTGAATCGGTGATAATTCCGGTAAGGCTGGGACCATTTACCCTTTCAAAAAGATATAACATCCCCGGCTTGACCTTCTGATACACTGAATCTATCTGATTTCCTGGAGGAATGAACTGAGGATAGGGAAGGACCTCCACAGTGTAAGCGAAGTCTCCTAATGCACCGTAAAACCAGTTGTCATTCATTCCGCTTAAAGCTGAACCGAGTTGGAAGGAATATGGGTCACCGATCTGTTTGGTCATACGAGATGAAAAGTTATAGGCTATGTCGGTTAGTGCTAAATCATCCGGAGCAGGGGAACCGCTCCAGCTCCAGGGGTAAATAATCACCTCTCCATAGCTGTGAAAGGTGATCGACAAACTGAATTTGCGGCTCAGGGCAAGGTCTCTTATGGCCTGGGCTTCAGATTCAGAGAAGGGGGCTGAGCCACGGTAATCATAATGCCAGGGATTTCCGCTTCCTCCATAGCTCCAGTTGAAATCGTAATTGCGATTCAGATTAACCCCTTCGGTATAGCAGGTCCACCAGTTATTACATTGATATTCATATAAAATATTATCACCATCTAAATCTCTACCATTCTTTCTCCAGAAAAGACTGATTCCATTAGTTACTGCAGAATGTCCATCTGGATTTAATAAAGGTACAAACCAGATCTCGGTTCTATCCACCCAGGAGGTTATCTGGGGATCAGAACCGTAACCGCTTAGAAGGTCTTTAATCAAATGTAAGCAAAGCTCTAAACCCATTACCTCGCAGGCATGATGAACCCCGTCAAATAAAACCCTGGGCTTGTCTTTATCCTGATTTACATCTTTTGAGATTTTGAATCCCCAGATGGTTCTTTGTTCCTGTGCAGAAACACCTAAAGATTCTCTTTTAGCAATAGCAGGATAAGCTAAAGCCAGGCTATCTAACTCAGAAGTTAGCTCCTCATAAGTATGATATTGAGGGTCAATTAAAAATTTCAAACTCCTTAACTCCTCCTGAGTAACCAGGATCTCTGCCTGGAACCCCTTTTTTCTCAACAACTCAAGTTTCTGATTATCAATAGAGGCATCCACAAATTTACTGCCTTCTTCTGATATAATTTCAATCCCCTCTCTTTTAAGCTCATCAATCTGTGAAAAAGATGAAAGATGTATGCGAACTATCATCTTTGAATCAGATTGGTTTAAATCCTCATTGAATGGAGTGAAATTTTCTGCTAAAATTTTGTTCACGGGAAGGAAAAATAAAATTAAAAAGAGAACTAAAACATATTTATGGGGATTCATATGCTCTTCTCCGATATCTGAAGATTATAACTAAATTCAGGCGACCTTGTCCTACGGATCCGTTATAGGAAAAAGGTCGCACTACGTTTTTAGTCTGTAATGTAGCGGAAGACTTTAGTCTTCCATTTATTTCTTATGGAAATCTAATCCGCCTTTGGCGGACCGCTACTTTTTAATAAGAGCAGGGAGGTGTTCCTCCTTTAAAAAGATAATTTATCAGATAAACCACATCTGAGATACTAACGGCCTGATCGCAGTTGACATCTCCTCTATAGTAAAGATGGGGTTCTGGACCTCCTTTTAATAGATAATTGATTAAAAAGACCACATCAGAAACGCTGGTCCTCCCATCCCGATTCACGTCTCCGGTAATAAAAGAGTATTGAACTGCGGCTAAAAGGTTGACCAATCCCCAGCCATAGGTGTTGTTAGGAGTAAGGGCATTATTAGCCGTATACATCAAAGCCTCTCTTATTTTCCAGGGGACCCAATCCGGATGAGCTGAAAGCAGGACTGCGGCACACCCACCTACTAAAGGGGTTGAAAGAGAGGTTCCGCTTGCATAAGTAAAGACATTAGTGTCAGAAGCTGAGGCACAATAAGTAGAAACACCTCTGGCTACTACTTCAGGTTTAATCCTGCCGTCACCAGTTGGTCCTCGTGAGCTGAAACTAGCTATAGTCCCGGAGCTATACACTGCTCCACAGGCAAGGATAGTATCTGCATCAGCAGGGGTTACCAAGGTGGTATCTCCGGGACCACCGTTGCCCATAGCATTACAAACCACTATTCCTAAGCTGGCGGCTATATCTGCGGCTATAGTTGTTACTGCAGTATTCCCATCTAATTGCAGGCGGGTATAAAAGAAGCCATCATCGAAATCAAGATAACCCAAAGAGCTGGAGATAACATCTGCACCGATACTGTCGGCCCACTCCATCCCGGCTACCCAGTTATCCTCTTCTATCCGGGTTTCGGTTGGAACATATTCGGTTTTAGCTAAAATAAAGTTAGCTTTATAAGCTGGACCGTAAAGCTGTCCATCTACCTCTCCACCTAAAGCTGACCAGGTGTAGGTTCCATGATAATGTTGAGTAGTAGCATCCTGTCCGGGCTCATTCTGGGTATTAGTGTCATGATTTATAAAATCATATTCAGCTAATACTCTTCCTTCTGAAAAAGCAGATTTAAATGCTATGTGGTCTTTTATAAAGCCGGTATCCATCATACAGACTAAAACTCCCTGTCCATTATAACCTAAGGTATGCACTGCCGGAACGTTTATCTGCTGGAGTTGATCATAGGATGGACCATAATTAATTGGAACCAAAGGCTTCCATTGAGGTTGAACTTCTTCTTTTATAGGTTGGCGAATATATGTAAGGACAGGCTGTATAGATTTGACAAAG
>JAZDLB010000264.1:0-2338 GCA_043802565.1 Candidatus Zixiibacteriota bacterium
TTGCATATGTGCAGGGTCTTTTATACCGGCTCCTATAAGCCTCCCCGGGAATTCAACTGGGTAATAGGTGTAGCCCTTTTGTTTTTAACTATGTTTCTGAGCTTTACCGGTTATCTTCCGCCCTGGGATCAGTTAGCTTACTGGGCTATTACTGTGGGAACAACTATAGCTGGCTTTGTCCCTTTGGCTGGAGGGAAAATTCGTTATATCCTTTTAGGGGGGAATGTGGTTGGACAGGGAGCTCTTTTAAGATTCTATGTACTGCATATGATAGTTGTTCCTTTGATTATGTCGATTCTCATCGCAGTTCATTTCTGGAGAGTGAGAAAGGATGGGGGGATCTCAGGTCCTTTGTAAAGTCAGGAAGATAAATGGAAGATAAAAAAGAAAAGAAGGGAAGGAGGATATTCCCTAAAGACCCGAGCAAAACCTATGGGATGATGGAACTGGTTAGAGGGAAAACGTTTCTGGTCTCCAAGGAGCCAGAGGACACAGTGATGACCTATCCTCATCTTCTTTTCAGGGTTTTGATCTGCTCCCTTTTGGTGATTATCTTTTTACTCGTCCTCTCTTATTTTTTCAACGCCCCGCTGAAGGAGAAAGCTAATCCAGCCCATCCGGAGAATCCAGCTAAAGCCCCCTGGTATTTTTTAGGAATTCAGGAGATAGTAAGCCACTCGGCTTTCATTGGTGGGGTGTTTTTTCCTTTCTTATTTTTAATAGGTTTGATCTTGATACCTTATGTAGATCGCAGTCCAAAAGGGGTGGGTCGTTGGTTTGCTAAGGAGAGAAAAATACCCCTTATAATTTTTACGGTATGGATATTGATAGGAGTGGTCTTCACCTTGATCGGTGGATATTTCAGAGGAGAAAATTGGAAATGGGTCTGGTCCTGGCAATAATTTTCTTTTCCTCCGGATCCGCTCTCGGAGAAATTATAAATTTTTGGAAAAGGTAAGGCATCTGTGTCCAAACTCTTTGTTATTTTAAGTTTAATCCTACTAATAATGTTAGCCCTCTGGATCTGGAAAGACTATAATCGGGAATGGAGATATTACCAGAGAACTTTTTCTGCTCTGGAGAATGAGAGTTCAAATAGTGTAAAGGAGAAAAAAAGCGGAAATCGTTACGAGATAAAGCAGATCGACCTGCCCAAATTAAATCGAACAGATAGGTGTGTTACCTGTCACTTAGGGGTGGACGATCCCACTATGGTTAAAGTTAAGCCGCCATATAAAGTTCATCCAAATTTTTCCCAGCATCCTTTTAATGAATTCGGCGGCACCATCTGTCATTTAGGGCAGGGCAGAGCCACCACTTTAAAAGCTGCTCACGGAGAGGTGAGATATTGGGAGGAGCCTAAGCTTCCTTTAAAATATATTCAAGCCTCCTGTGCTAAATGCCATCTTATTTCAAATCCTTCGGTAGCTCCTGATCTTGTCCAGGGTATGGAGAAGTATAAAGAATATGAGTGTGCTAACTGTCATATAGTCAATGGAGTGGGGGAAAAAGGAGGGATAGATCTGTCACTGGCAGGTAAACACCGGAGCCCGGATTGGCATTTTGCCCATCTAAAAGATTCTCAAGCTTTGGTCCCGGATTCTCAAATGCCAAATTTTGGACTCACGGATGAGGAAGCCAGGGTTTTGACAGTGTATCTATTGAGCTTAAGAAAAGAAGAAAGCACCACTCGGTATTTATATCCTTCCCAGAAAAGCGATATTAGTGGAGAAAGATAAGGGCCTTCCTGTTATTCAATTCCTTTGTGAATTTGAAATAAAGACCGGTTAGGCAAAATATGAATTGTACGTAAAAAGCGTTCAATTGAACACCCTAACCACCTCTTGATTATAATCTATCTATAAATCATACTTTTCTTCACTTTCTTAGTTGACAATCAAATAACTTCTCAATTTATTAAGGGTATAATCAGAGGTAGACGCAAGCCTCAGCTTGCGAGATATGGAGTGCATCCAACGGATGCGAAATTTTTGCACAGACTAAAGTCTGTGGCTACCAAATTAATCCCCTCTCCCCCTTCGGCTTCGCTCAGGGCAAGCTCTTGTGGGAGAGGGTTAGGGAGAGGGAAAGATAATAAAGATTTCACCCTCCCTTTATCCCTTCCATCAAGGGAGGGAAAAGCTATCGGAGATTAAAAGATGATCGGTAAAACGATTTCACAGCATGAACTCACCCTAAATCCCTCTCTTGCGAAGAGAGGGACTAATGCCCCCCTTCTCTTTTTAAGAGAAGGGGCCAAGGGGATGAGTTCGAAAACGTCGGGAAGAAGAATCTGATGATTGGCACAACAATTTCACATGATAAGAGTAGAGAGAAA
>JAZDLB010000265.1:0-3396 GCA_043802565.1 Candidatus Zixiibacteriota bacterium
TCCGCGTTTCAGATATGACCAGTTGATGAATTTTGGCTGGAAGGTTTTGTTGCCCTTAGCTCTTTTTAATATTTTCCTAACAGGAATAATAATGGCATAAATTTATGTTTAATTTCGTGAAATATATAATTGCTTTGATTAAAGGTCTTGCGGTTACCTTCAAACATATCTTTAAACCTCCCACTACAGAGCGGTATCCCAGGAAAAAAAGGGAGATGCTTCCCCGATACCGCGGGTTGCATTATTTAGCCCGGTATGAAGATGGAAAGGAAAGATGCGTCTGCTGTGGACTTTGTGCGGCTGCCTGCCCGGCTGAATGTATCTATATGGAGGGTGAAGAAAATGAAAAAGGGGAAAGGCACGCAAAGATATATGAGATAAATGAGCTGAGATGTATCTTCTGTGGCTATTGTGAGGATGCCTGTCCGGAAAGTGCGATCTTTTTGGGAAGAGAGTATGAATTCACTTATGATAACCGAATCAGTTACATATATGATAAAGAAAAGCTATTATCTTTATTCCCTGAAAATAAGAAAAATCGGAAGAAGATCATTGGAGGAGAAATAGATTAGAAAATGGAATTTGTTTTCTTTATAATCTTTGGTCTGGTAGCTGTCGTTTCAGCCTTAAGCGTTATACTGCAGAGAAATCCAGTCTATTCTGCCCTGTCTTTGATTGTGACCCTGGGTAGCATAGCCGGTCTTTTCATACTCCAGAATGCTTTCTTTTTAGCTTTTATTCAGGTGATTGTCTATGCCGGTGCCATTATGGTTCTTTTCCTTTTCGTGATTATGCTTTTGAATTTAAGAAAAGATGAATTCGGACCGGAAAAAAGGAATTTCCAGAGATTCTTCGCTCTGATTTTCTCAGCCCTTATTCTGATTGAACTTTTTATGGTGGTGCGTTACGTAATTTTGGGAAGAGCAGAAAAGGGTTTATCGCTTCAAGCAGATTTTGGCACGCCACAGCTTATTGGCAGACTCCTTTTCTCTGACTATCTTTTTCCTTTTGAGATAACCTCGGTTCTACTTTTGATCGCTATGGTGGGTGCAATCTTTTTAGCCCGGAGGGAGGAGTAGGATGGTCCAAGTATCTTACTATATTCTGTTAAGCGGAATCCTTTTCTCCATTGGGGTTTTAGGTTTTCTGATTAGACGAAACGTGCTGGTGGTTTTTATGTCAGTAGAGCTTATGTTAAATGCGGCTAACTTAGCCCTGGTATCTTTTGCTAAAGAGATGGGCTCAATGTCCGGGCAGGTTATGGTCTTCTTAGTTATGACCGTGGCAGCAGCGGAAGCTGGGGTTGGTTTAGCCATAATAATTCTTTTTTACAGGAATCGAAAAAGTGCAAACGTGGATGATGGGAATTTGATGAAATGGTGAGATGACATGATAACCGCGTAGCCGAGCCTTTAGGGCTCGGCAGAGGTTTAATCCGCCTTAGGCGGACTGCTACGCGATTAATACTGAGAGATGAAAGTCGCGTAGCTGAGCCTTCAAGGCTCAGCGGAGGTTTGAAACCTCCACTACGCGAGAATCAATTGGTAAAGCAGGATTGTATATGATCGAATATATCTGGTTAATACCTTTACTTCCTCTATTAGGATTTTTAATCAACGGGCTTCTGGGTAAAAAATTGGGGAAGACTCTTGTTTCCTGGATTGGATGTGGCTCGGTCGGGCTCTCTTTTCTTATCTCGGTAAAAGTTTTATTTGAGTTATTATCTTTACCAGCCGAGGGGAGGGTTTTTGAAAAAATAGTCTTTCCCTGGATTTACTCCGGGCTTTTCAAGGTTAATATCTCTTTTCTGGTTGACCCCTTGTCCGGTATTATGCTTTTAGTGGTAACCGGAGTGGGATTTTTAATCCATATCTATTCGGTTGGTTATATGGCAGGGGATAAAGGGTTTTCCAGATTTTTCTCTTTCCTCAATCTTTTCGTCTTCTCGATGTTGATGCTGGTTTTGGCTAATAATTTCCTTTTGCTTTATTTGGGTTGGGAAGGAGTGGGATTATGTTCTTACCTTTTGATCGGTTTCTGGTATGAGAAAAAATCTGCTTCGGATGCGGCCAAGAAAGCTTTCATAGTAAATCGAATTGGAGATTTCGGTTTCGCTTTAGGAGTTATGCTTATCTTCTGGACTTTTGGGAGTCTTAATTATGCAGATGTTTTTCAGACCGCTCCTTCGATTCTTATCGCAGGTGGTGGTTTGGTAACTGCGATCACCTTGCTTCTATTTATGGGAGCAGTGGGGAAGTCTGCCCAGATACCTTTATACGTCTGGCTTCCGGATGCGATGGAAGGACCTACCCCGGTCTCAGCTTTAATTCATGCGGCTACCATGGTAACTGCCGGGGTTTATATGGTAGCCAGATGTCATATCCTGTATGAATTAGCTCCATTCACTATGGGTCTGGTTGCCACTATCGGGGCTGTTACGGCAATCTATACTGCTTCCATCGGGATGGTGCAGAACGATATAAAGAGGGTTTTAGCTTATTCAACCATAAGCCAGCTTGGCTATATGTTCTTAGGATGTGGTGTGGGTGCTTTTGCGGCCGGGATTTTTCATCTGATGACCCATGCCTTTTTCAAAGCACTTCTTTTCTTAGGTGCAGGGAGTGTGATGCACGCTTTATCCGGTGAATTGAATATGCAGAAGATGGGTGCTCTAAAACAAAAACTTCCAGCTACTTTCTGGACCGTCTTTATGGCGGTATTAGCTATTTCCGGAATTCCTTTATTCTCTGGTTTCTTTAGTAAGGATGAGATTTTATGGAAAGCTTTCTCTCAAGGAAATCTTTTCCTCTGGCTTATTGGAGTGGTAACTGCTGGGATGACCGCCTTTTATATGTTCCGGTTACTGTTCTTGACTTTCTTCGGAAAATCCAGAGTGGAGGAATCAGTTGAACATCATATTCACGAATCTCCAAAGGTGATGACTATACCTCTTATGGTCTTAGCAATTCTATCGGTTATCGGTGGTTATGTAGGGATTCCCAAATCCTTAGGTGGAGGAAATGGTTTTGAACACTTTTTAAGTCCAGTCTTTGGCGAAAAAGGGGAGATAGCGATACATTCCCCCTTAACTGAATATCTGGTGATGGCAGTCTCAGTTGCAGTGGCTTTGTTAGGCATATTTTTCGCCTATAGATTTTATATCAAAACCCCTGAGCTACCAAAGAGGTTAGCTGAAAGATTTAGGTTCCCATATAAAGTTCTTTTGAATAAATATTATGTAGATGAGCTTTATTTCAAGATAATAGTTAATCCTTTATTGAAATTCGCCACTTTCTTATGGCAATTCTTTGATATAAAAATTATCGATGGGATGGCGAATGGACTTGCAGGTTTAGTTTACTGGTTTGCCGGAGTTAGCAGAAAGATTCAAACCGG
>JAZDLB010000266.1:0-2348 GCA_043802565.1 Candidatus Zixiibacteriota bacterium
CAAAAAGCTTTGAGAATATTTGTCCACTATCTCAGCCTTCACTGGTCCTCCTCTTCTAATTCCTTTTTAATTTCCTTTAAATCTTCAATAATTTGCACAGTGCTTTTCTGTTGTTTGCGAACTATCTCTCCTTGTATCTGTCTATTCAGTGCTGGAGCATGTAGTAATATAGAGAATATAGAACTACCTAGTGTAACACCAACAATTACTGCCAAAATATAGTTGGATATTAATTTATTGATCTGATCGTGAAGATTAAAGAAAAAATAAGTGGTAATAATTACAATAATAAAAAAAATTGTAAGAGAAAAACGTAATTCAGAAAAAATGGGTTGTTCAGCTTCAATTCTTGAATATAAATAGAAAATACTCAAACTAACAATAAGTAGTCCTAAGAAGTATGTTATAAAACCAGAAAATATTTGGGAAATTGTAGCATTTGGGAAATAATAGCTAATTGATAAAATAAATATCGGTATCACTAGATTTATGACTATCCAAGTACCATATTTATCTGCCTTAATTTTGCGAACCTCATCCATCTTTCCTCCTAAAAATTTAGATAGAATTTTCTATACTTATGCACCTATTTTATTCTATTATTCTCCATAAATCAAGCCCTTTTTTTCTCAAAACTCCAGCCCCATCCTGAAATAGAGCTTATCTATTTTTTTCTCTGCTCTTCCGTAGGCGAATTCTATGGGTCCGAGGGGGGTCTGGACGGAAAGGATGGATAGGATTGAGTTTTTCAGGTTTTCCAATTTGATCGATTCTAAATTAGGCCAGGTGTTTCCGGAATCGTATCTCAGGGTGAAATACCATCTTTTGAAGAACTTATATCTTAATCCTAAGTTGAAGTAGAAAAGCTTATCCCCTCTTAACTCCTGCTCATAGAAACCACCTAAAGTGCTAAATCCGCCTAAGGTGAATTTCTCATTTAAGGGTAGTGGACCATCAGAGAAAGCGATGGCTACTTTTGGATGGAAATTCAATTTACGGCCTAAGGGAAAATAGGATTCTAAAGAAGAGAAGAATTTTCGGTAGCTTAAGTCCCCTCCAAGAATTTTTCCAGCTAATTCAAAATAGAGATGGTGATATCTACCTTTGTCTGGAAAAGGAAGCTTGTCTAAATCGTCCACTATTGATCTAAAGGTCAAGCTGGTGATCTGGTAGTCGTTTTTTAAGCTTGAGCTTTTAAATTCGGTTTCAACTCTCTCTATCTTCCCTTCTAAGGAAGCTTTGCCTAACCTTGAAATCTGCTGACCAAAGGAGAAGAGGACTCCTCTTCTTTTTTCATCAAAGGAATCTGTCTTTTTATGCTCTGAATATATCCTTCTTTCCTCACTTTTTAAATAAAGGTTGAGTTTATAAGTGAGGTAACTTTTGAAAATCCGGTCAGCTTTGAAATTCAAGCTATAATTTTCTTTTCTGTTTCCATATTGCAGGTGAGTGAAAATCTCATTCCCGATCCCAAAGACATTGTTATCCCCAAATTCAACAAACCCCTCAGTATAATATTCATCATTATAATGAGCCCCTCCCCTTAAAAAAGTGAACTTTTTCTCCTGGAGATTGAGCTTTAAGACCTTCCCCTCTTTTTCCTCGTTACCGGACAAAACTTTTAAATAGATCCCCTCAAAAAGTCCGGTGCTATAAAGATTGGAAAGCCCTTTTTCGATTTTCCTTGAATTGTAAGGATTGCCAGCTGTTAAAGGCAGGTTTCTGGTTACCATCCAGTTTTTAGTCCTTTTATTCCCGGAAAACTCTATCTTAGAGATTATCCCCTCATCTATCTGGACTTTTAAAACTCCACTCCGGGAGTCATATTCTATTTTTTTGAAATGGGCCAGGGCATAGCCTGAATTTTGATATGATTTAAGGATCTGATTTAATTTTTCCTGAAGAACTTGGCAATTCATAACTCTATGCGAAGAAGAGGAGAACTTATCCTGTAGTTCTTTTGAATTGAAAAGCTTGTTCCCCAAAAAATCTATTCGATTGAAGGGAGGGTTTTCGCTGAGATGATAAATCAAGGAATAATCCTGATTGGATCTGGAAAGCTCAGCATATACTTCTTTAAGATAACCTGAGGAATAAAGCTTTCTCAAGTCAGATCTTATGTCAAGAGTTGATACTTTATCCCCTGCTTTCATCTTTAAACTAGCTTTAAAAAGACCATCTGGTAGATTTTGGTTCCCTGTAATTTGAATTTCACTAACAGAAAAAAAAGAGTCAGGGGAAAATCCGTTAGCGGTGGACAAAAGAGTTTTCAACTCTGAGATTAAACTATCAGCTATCCTTTCTCCAATTTCAATAAGCTCATCTGCTTTTTCAAAATCGATAGAGGA
>JAZDLB010000267.1:0-4887 GCA_043802565.1 Candidatus Zixiibacteriota bacterium
CCAGATGAGTCCTTTACCTGCACCATAACTGAAAAAGCCGGAATTAAAAGAGTTATAAGGGTTGGACCAGCTTTAGAGAATTTACCTCTCCAGTCAGTTAGCTCCTGGAATACATACCTGCCTAATCTGGTACAAACGTCTAAGGTATCATAGATAAAGGTGGCAAAAGCTAAAAGTCCAAAGCTCATAGCGAAATTGCGATCGATTTTGAAAATCGATAAGAAATTGCTGATTCCATTGGCATAGATTTCATCCGGCTTTGCTTTAGCTAAGGCACCGGATCTGGTAAGCATCATCAATGTGGCTAAAGCAATAACTGCCACCAGCCCTTCCAATAACATCCCTCCATAACCGATCAATTTAGCATCTTTTTCTTTTTTGAGCTGTTTCGAGGATGTGCCTGAGCTTACAATAGCATGAAAACCGGAACAGGCTCCGCAGGCTACGGTAATGAAAAGTACCGGGAAAATTGGAATTCCATCCATGCTCTTAAATCCTATGAACGGAGGGTAATTTATTTTAAATCCTCCGAATAGTATCCCCATTATTCCGGCTAAAAGTGTTCCATAAAGGAAAAGCCCTCCTAAATATCCACGTGGCTGAAGGAGAAGCCACAAAGGGATAATTGAGGCGATAAAGCAGTATAAAAGGAGAATAAGGTCCCAGATTTTAAGTGGCTCCAGTCCTAAAAATGAGGGCAGGGTAATCGGTATTTTCTGTCCATACCAGATAGCAAATATTACCAGAGGTAAAAAGATAAGAGTGGAAAGCCATAAAGGTAAACGAAGTTTATAAAGAGCCAATCCCATAAGGAAGGCTAACGAAAGATAGAGGAACGAGGAGGAAGCGACGCCGGCTCCATAGGTTTTCTGGGTAAAAGCACTGGCAGTGATATCAGTGAAGGCTACTATCACATAGACTAAGGAAAACCAGATAAACAGAAGAAAAAGTAAATAAGCTCTTCTGCTCATATGCTCTTTAACCACCTCAGCAATAGACCTGGCTTTATGTCTTACTGAAGCTACCAAGGCGGTTAAATCGTGCACTCCACCTATAAAGATTGAGCCTACCAGGATCCAGAGCAAAGCTGGCACCCAGCCGAATAGGAGACCAGCTAAAATAGGTCCGACAATGGGACCTGCCGCAGCTATGGCTGAGAAATGCTGACCTAAAAGAAGCGTCTTACGCGTAGGGATATAATCCACCCCATCATACATCGTCTGAGCGGGGACCGGGTTATTATTATCCAAGTTTAATTTTTTCTCTAAGAACCTACCATAGAGAAAGTAAGCCCCTAAGAAGATCAGCCCGGCAAGGAGAGCAATCAGCAGCAAGCTCATATTTCTAACTTTTAGTTTGTCTTTTTAGAGTTAAAGGGGATGCCTGGACAAGTCTTTTTCTGAGAGCAGAATCTGCAGGCAGAATTTTTCAAATAAACCTTCTCTAAAAACAATACTAAAATATATACACCAGAAAAAATTATCCAGAAAAGATTCCTGAATCTAACCAGTTGAACTAATGTGCCTAATAAGGGGAAAACCCAAACTGGATAAATAAAAAGCATATAATCGTATCCTGAGCTGAAGTTATCCTCATCCCTCTTAGGAAAAAGGTAACCTGCAACTTTACCCCAGCCAGTATTGCAGTATTTGCCATAGTAAGAGCAGAAAACACAGCGGGATAAGGGAAGGACTAAACTTATAGCTAAGAGACTGTAAAAAATGTAGATGAAGGATAATTCAACTTTAAGCTGATAGAAAACATAAATCCCTGAGCCAAAGATGATGAATAGGAAGAGCAACCGGCCCAAGATAAATCTTTTGGGATATTCTGAAAAACAAATTTCGGGCTTATCTTTTCTTTCTTCCATCTTTTAAAGTCTCCTCATACAAACTGGATTGTATCCGCCAAAAGCGGATAGCTTTACTTTTATTGGCCCCGCTAAAGCGGGGCACTCCAAAGTTCCTCCTGAAACATCTTTTTCACACCCTCACAAAAAAAGATTGACCTTCACAAACTCAGGTATATATATTAATAAAAATTTATTTGAAACCAAAGGAAATTTTTACTCGTAAAGTTAAATAGAAGTCAAAAAGGAGGAAGTATGATTAAATTATTTAAGTTTCTGATTCTTTTTTTATTTTGCTATTTAGCTTTCTTACCCCAATTAATCCAGGCTACAGTACTCAAAGGTGGTGAGAACATAGTCATCCCGGAGTCAACCTTGATTCAGGATGACTATTTCATCAGTGGAAATAATATCAAATTCTCAGGCAATGTAGAGGGGGACTTTGTCTCCGCCAGTCAAACTCTGACCAGCAAAGGGGTGATTGGTGGAAACCTGATGTCAGTTGCACGTGACCTGGATATCTCCGGAGAGGTGGGGGGTAGCTTTCGCGGCGGTGCCCAGAATATAAGCTTAGATGGCAAGCTCAAAAGAAATTTCTTGGGGTTTGCCGCCAGCATCAATCTTAAAGAGAGTTCAGAGGTCGGTGGAGATGTTATAGCTTTCTGTGGTGAGTTAAAGGTGTCTGGTAAAGTGGGTAAAGGTATAAAAGGTAGTGTTGGTTCTATGGTCATCTCCGGGATTATTGATGGGGATGTAAATGTAAAAGCGGACGAGATCTCCATAATGCCAGATGCGAAGATAAACGGGAACCTTTTTTATAAAAGCAAAAAAGAAGCCAAAATCGAGAAGGGTGCTCAGATAACCGGAGAGACCAAATGGACTAAAATGGTTCCTAAGAAGAAAAAAGGGTTAACCGGGGGTAAACTTATCGTTCAATTCTTATTCCTTTGTGCCTCGATTGTAACCGGACTTTTTATGCTGCTGGTAGCTAAAAAAGAGGTGAAGGCAGTTAAAGAATCTATCTTTAAAGATTTTCTCAAAAATTTGGGTTTAGGATTTGTCTTTGTAATCTGTGTGCCGGTTGCGGCTATCATCTTACTTTTCACGGTTATAGGGATACCGGTATCTATAATTGTCCTCTTTGTCTATTTAGTTTTATTCTACATAGCCAAGATTTTCTTCGGGCTGGCCTTAGGTGAAAAGGTCTTAATGCTCTTCAAGACTAATGGAACACCAGCCCCGGTCTGGTCTTTGATGGTAGGGCTTCTGATCCTCTATATCCTGTTTTTGATCCCTTACATCCACTGGATAGTATATCTGTTATCTCTTTTCGTTGGTTTTGGGTCAGTCTTTCAGATAAAGAAGTATCTTACCCCTCTCCCCACTACCACCTAATCTGGTCCCGGTTGTAGGGGCGATTCATGAATCGCCCCTACATATATTTTTGGCATACCCGTCTTACCCTCAAGGCGGGTTTATTTTATGTGGAGATGCATGGCTATGCGTCTCTACAAAGACAACCCTGTCCTACGGTGGCTACGAGCCAGCCCGCCCGTATGGGCCGCCAGACATAGTCTCCGTTATTAGGAAAAGGGTCATAACACAATCCCCTCTCCTTTGTTCCTGAACGGATCAGGAGCAAGTCCTTGTAGGGTAAGAAAGGAGAGAACAAGGGAGAGGTTATAAATAATATAAACTAATAGCAAAGAACAGACCAGAGGTCTGTTCCACCGATTATTAATAAATAAAAAGGGAAATTTAAAGGTAAGTCATACATTCTTGTGGCTACGCCAGGCTTTGCTCTCTGACAATGATATACAGACAAGAATGTCTGTGCTACCAGCTCAGGCCCCTTTTTTCTTCTCCAAAATCTCCTCAGCTAAAGAAAGCGCTACTCCAGAAAGCATCACTTCTACGCCTAATTTAGTAAAATCGCCGGAGATAAGTTCTCTTTTAACATTGGCATAGAAAGCACAACCAGCTTCTTTCTCTACCACCAGGCCGGAGACTTTTCCTACATCCTCTCCTACAAAGGTGACTTCTCCTAATTCTTCGCTTATCACATATCCGGAGACATTGTGCAATTGTAAATGACAATTGGAGGTATAAACTACCACCAAAGGACCTTTGGTCTTTCCCAAAGTTATCTCAGGATAAAGCTCTAAGATAACGCTTCTTTTCTCTTTGCGGTTGACAATTTTCAACCGGTAATGGTCTTTTTCCTGGTTAAAACTTTCTGGTTCAAGACAGGCTGAGATCTTTTTTACATCTTTCTCTGAGAAAATTCCCATTAAATTTTTAACTCCACCAAATTATGACAGGTTTTTTGTAGGGGCGAGGCAACCCCACCCCTACAGTTCCTACCTAGTCCGCCTTAGACGGATACACTCTACATATTCATTCCAAAAATTTGTTCTTTCCTATAACCTATTACCTTCCACCTAAAACCTTTTATCATAGATACCACCATCTAAAATAAACAATTACTAAAATTACCATCAGGATGGAGACGAAATTAATCTTCACCATCAATCCTATAATGAAGGAGACAGAATAGAAATCAAAAGAGATGGTTTTAAAACCTATATCCACACTCCCTTTGAAAAGGGTTCTGACCGCACCCTCCGGAATAAAAGAACCGATTATATCGCCGATCAAACCACCGATAACTGCGGCTAAAACCAGAGCGATTACTATCGAAACTATCTCAGCCTTTTTCAATTCGCTTTCCCTTTGATAAAATTAACTATTGATTCGAAGATATATCTTCCATCTTCTGAGCCCAGGATATTTTCCCCACTTCTTTCCGGATGAGGCATCATTCCCAGGACATTCCTTTTGAGATTACAAATTCCAGCAATATCGTCCAGAGCACCATTGGGGTTATAAGCCGGGTCAAGTTTCCCTTGTGGATCACAATACCGGAAAACTATCTGATTATTATCTTTCAATTTCTTAAAACCTTCATCGGATATATAATAATTACCATCCGTATGAGCCACAGGTATCTTCAAGACCTGAGATTTCTGGCAGGCATT
>JAZDLB010000268.1:0-7732 GCA_043802565.1 Candidatus Zixiibacteriota bacterium
AGCTTTTCTGGCAGACCTAAACGGTTTTTCCGGATTTTGACGATTAACCCCTCCTGGATCATCGAACGGACAGTTCGTCGAAAGAAACAATAATTATCCTCAGATATCTTCATCCCCCTGGCTAATTCCCTTATCTTCAGGGGTCGATAGGCTTTTTCAGCCATAAAATTCAGGATTGTAGTTTTATCTATGGGCATAAGATCATAAAGTAAAAAGTAAGATTTAAAGATAATATTATAACTGAATGGAATTGTCAAGCATAGATTAAGACAAGAACGGGGTAACCCTATCTCCAAAGCTAAATTTATAAACTACCTAACAAACTTACTATAATGTTCGTAAAAATATATCATTTGTGTTGACTTTATGGATTTTTGATATATTATCTAATCTTGATTATGAATGATGGCTTTTAGTTAATAATCCGACTAAGACGGATATTGTTCGTAAAGATGAAGGTATAAATTAAGGAGTGTTTTAAAATGAAAAGATCACAACTCTGGCTTACCCTGATTACTCTTTTTCTGATCATTACCTCTATCTGGTATCTTTATCCATCCTTGAGGTTCTGGTCCCTTTCTGAGACGGAGAAGATAAGTTTAAAAGAGAAAGACCCTCAGCAGCGACAGAATTTGGAGCAGAAAGCGATAAAGTTGGGTCTGGATTTACAGGGAGGGATGCACGTAGTTCTGCAGGTGGATAAGACTAAACTAAAACCAGAAGAAAGCAAGGATGCAGTGGATCGGGCTTTAGAGATTATCCGGAATCGAATTGATCAGTTCGGAGTGGCTGAGCCGCTTATTCAGAAACAGGGGGAGGACAGGATTGTTGTAGAGTTACCCGGACTTCAGGATGTGGAAAGAGCTCAAAATCTCATCGGTCAAACCGCCCAGTTAGAATTTAAGCTTTTAGAGACTCCGGAAAATACCAAAGAGATATTTAACAGGATAGATGCAGTATTAGCACAGAAAGGGAAAGAAGTAAAACCTTCTGAAAAAAAAGAGAAGACCAAAGAGATGTTGAAAGACCTTTTCTCCAAGGAAGCGATAGATACAACTTCTAAAGAGGAAGAGGAGGAGATTACTGATAAACCGTTCACCTCTTTGTTAGAACCTTCAGGTGGTGATTTTTTCCTTGTCTCCGTAGATGATAAACTTAAGATTGAGCAGTATATCAATGACCCAAGAATCTGGGAGGTAATTCCGGAGGATGATACCTTAGCCTGGGCAACCTCGGCTGAGCCTATCCGGGGAGCGGATTATCAGAAGCTTTACCTTTTGAAAAAAAAGGTAGAGCTTTCAGGGAAATACTTGACTGATGCCCGAGAAAATTTTGACCAGTTTCGCAGACCTCAGGTCAACTTTACCTTCACTAAAGAAGGAGGGAGAAAATTCGCTCAGATAACCGGGGCAAATATTGATAAACCTTTAGCCATTACCCTGGATGGAAGAGTGGAATCAACCCCGATTATCCGCGCTAAGATCAGGGAGAGCGGAGTAATAGAGATGGGTAGCGGGAGCACCATAGAGAATGCCCGGGATTTAGCTGTGGTCTTAAGAGCAGGTGCTCTGCCAGCTCCGGTTAAGATTATTGAGAACCGGGTAGTTGGTCCATCTTTAGGGCAGGATTCTATTAATAAAGGTATGAAGGCGGCCATTGTTGGAATCAGTTTGGTGATTATATTTATGGCTATATATTATAGACTATCCGGTATAATAGCAGATTTCGCCATGCTTTTGAATTTGCTCTTCCTATTAGCTGTTCTGGCAGGTTTGCATGCCACTCTGACTTTACCTGGTATTGCCGGAATTATTTTAACAATGGGTATGTCAGTTGATTCAAATGTGCTGATTTTCGAAAGGATTAGGGAAGAAATGAAAACTGGTAAAACCATAAGGTCATCAATTGATGCAGGATACAAAAAAGCTCTTCTTACCATTATCGATTCTCATGTCACCACTTTGATTACCGGAGCAGTGCTCTTCCAGTTTGGAACTGGTCCGATTAAAGGATTTGCGGTTACCCTGTGTTTAGGAGTCATACTCAGCTTATTCACCGCAGTTGTGGTAACAAGGTTGATTTTCAATATCCGAAAAAACTATCAGACTTTAAGCGTTTAACTTCTATCTTTTTTGAGGATAAATTATGTTAGAGATAATTAAAAAGACCAACATCAATTTCATCGGGAAAAGGTATTATGCCTTTATCATCTCCGGAGCACTGGTTACTCTGGGAATAATTGCTTTCATCTTCATCTTCTTAGGTAAGGCTAATTTAGGGATAGATTTTGCTGGCGGAACTATGATCCAGGGAAGTTTTGAGAAACCGACCAACATAGGACAATTGAGGGATGCACTGGTAAGAAATGGTTATGGCGATGCTGATATTAGCGAGCTTAAAAGGGAAATTCCCTATTTCTTTATGATCCGGCTGAAGAGTACCCCGGAAACTGGGAATAAAATTGCAGAAGAAGTCTTAAATATTTTAAAAAAAGAATTTCCAGATAGTCCTTTCCGTAAGGATTCTGTGGATGAAGTAGGACCGGCAGTGGGGAAAATCCTTCAAAAACAGGCTCGTATAGCGGTATTGCTCGCCATGATGGGCATCTTAGTTTATATCTGGATAAGGTTTGATTTCAGATTCGGAGTGGCAGCAACCTTAGCTACGTTTCACGATGTCATAGTCGTCTTGGGAATATTGTTTCTTATGGGTAAAGAGATAACCCTTTTAATCGTGACGGCCCTTTTGACTTTTGCCGGTTATTCACTCTCGGATAAAGTGGTGGTCTATGACCGGATAAGGGAAAACCTTAAGCTCTTTCGCCGAAAGGGTGATTTCGCAACCACTGTTAATACGAGTATCAATGAGGTTTTGGCTCGAACCTGTATAACCGGAGGAGCCACTCTGTTTGCGATTTTATCCATCTATTTCTTAGCAGGTGAGGTGGTACAGGATTTTTCCCTGACCTTGTTTATGGGTATTGTTATCGGAACATATTCATCCTGGTTTGTGGCTGCTCCATTTGTAGTTGAATGGGAAAAGTGGTCACCGAAGAGGTTTAAATAGTAGACAGTAGAGAGTAGATAGTAGACAGGGATAGACAATAGGGCAGGGACGGGGTAATTACCCTGTCCCAGTTTTGTTATTTGCCCGATAGATGATAATATCCAGCGGGAACAAAGGTAGAAGCAGGTTTCAAACCTGCCCCCTACAGCTTCTTTATCTCCGCGATCGCTTTCTCAGTTAAAGCCGCTCGGTAGGCTAACCCTCCAGAACCTGTTTTTAACAAAAGTGGTTTTAAGGAAGAGAGTTCTTCTAAAGTTAAGAGTTTAACCTCTTTTATCTCCCTTTTGTCGATTGGGTGGAGTTTACCTGAAAGGTACTTAGCAGTGAAAATATGGGAGGTCCAGATTACTTCTTTATGGTTATGTGAAAAGGTAACATCAATTCTTAAAATATATCTCTGTAATTTTATTTTAGTTCCAGTCTCTTCATAACCCTCCCTTAAAGCTACCTCCTCTAAGCTCTCACCCGGTTTCCAGCCTCCACTGGGTGCTCTATAAAGTCCTTCTCTATACCAGGGTTTGGCAATGACGATCACCTTTCTATTTTTAAAAATAAATAAAGTTACATCTGCATTTCTTCCATCTTTCATACTATCTTTGAGATTTTTAAATTCCTTCGAATTTAAAGGATAGGACATTTTTAGAGATTTTGGCTTTCCGTATTTTCTTTCAATCCGGATGAGGTCTATTGGCATATGGAATTTCTTGTAGGGGCGGGGTCACCCCGCCCCTACTTATTTTACCTCTAACTCATTGAAATATCCAGGAAATAGATCCGTAGGAAAATATTTAGTTTTGGGCAAACCTATCCAAGGAACGGATCCGTAGGAAAGGTTCGCACTCCAGAAATGGCAGTCCCAAGTTTAGGGCACCATAGGGCTACCGATAGTGAAAAGACTCTATTGGTATCCCACCTTGCCCTCAAGGTGGGAAGATTGACTACTTAACTGTGAAACTGATCGAGCTTAAGAGTTTTCCTGCTGAATCTTCTATATCTACTTTCCAGTTACCTTTCATCTCCGGATAGATGGTCTTAATACTCCAGCATCTATAACTTGGATATTTCACCGTAATATCGATTTTCGCTGCTTCCTTATCCTCGAAATACCAGCGATGAGCAATTTGAACTTCTGAAGTTGCACCAGTTACCTTAGTCCAGCAATAGATTTTACCAATGTCTGCGGAGAAAGTTGTATCCACGCCAGTTACCTCTTTATTCTCCAGACCAGTCCCTAATAAGATCTCCTTTACCTCCAGATTGGATTTTTCTTGGGCATTAAGGTGGATTAAAGGTATAAAGATTAAAGCTGAAAGAAGTAATACAAGATGCAATCTTTTAAACATTTTATCACCTCCTAAAGTTAGTGGACCCACGTTGGAGGTAACCCATATGGGCAAGTTGTGGGTTTACTGATTTGTCGCTTGGTAACCCCGCCTTGCCCTCAAGGCGGGTTATTTATCTGAATTTTAAAATCGGGATTATCTCCTCCTGCAGGGGAAGAGTGGTTACCTCAATCTCTTTATCTTTTACATAGATATTAATCTCACTTCTTACTCCAAAATCTTTTCCGAATTTGGACCCGTAGGGAGAGTAAATCCCTGGCTCTATGGTAAAACCAATTCCAGGAATAATCCTCCTTTCGTCTTTGGTCTCCAAGTTGTCGATATTTACTCCATTTCCATGGTCTTCTGTTCCCAGGCTATGTCCGGTTCGGTGAGTAAAATTTGCTCCATAACCTGCTTTTTCGATAAAATCTCTGCAGACCTGGTCTACTTCCCAGCCTTTTATTGTTTCTCCTTGAGTCCATTTCTTTTTGAGAAAATTTAAAGCTTCATCCCGGGCATTTTTCACTATTCGAAATATCCTCTCATATATTTCCGGAACCTTTTCTCCTACATATCCCACCCAGGTGATATCAGCATAGATCGATTTCTCTTTTTTCATTTTTCCCCAGATGTCCAGGAGGACAAAATCACCTTCTTTTATCCTTTTATTCTCGGTTTGAGTGGGGGTATAATGGGGATTCCTACTATTTTCATTTACTGCACAGATTAAGACCTCCTCGGTTGCCATTCCAGATTCATTCATCCTTTTCTGAACAAATTGAGCTATTTGAAATTCATCCACTTCCTGTTTCTGTTTTATCTTCCGGGCAATAAATTCAAAAGCTTCATCTTTTATCTTCATAAGGATTTGAACTGCCTCTTTATGTGAAAGATACTGGTCCTGATCCCAGCGAGCTTGAAAATATTGCACCAGATCAGCAGAGGAGACCACTTCTACTCCCAAACTACGTATTAACTCAACCGTTCCAGCATCTACTCTGGAGATGTAAGGAATGCTGTTTTCAAAAGAGTATTCCATTGCCACTGTTTTTACTCCTGAAAGGAGCTCTTTTAACTTTTCTTTTAAGTCTTTCCAGCTTACATAGGTGATAAGTTTTCCAGGGAGATTTTTAAAACCCTGTTCTTCGATTTTGTGGACCAAAGCAACTGGTTCACCTTCTGCCCTGATCAGATAATACCATCTTCTGGTCTTAAGCCCTTTCAGGTTAAGAAAATCAATGGCAATCGGATTTATCCCCTTGAAGTCATATAAAAACCAGGCCGGAAGGTTATTCTCTTTCAAATATTTTTGAACCTGTTTTACTTTTGTTTCCAAATTTGCCTCCTGATTATCTGCTTTGACAGGATGATAGAAACAGAAAATAGAAAAAAGTAATAAAAATAAAATTTTTGTTCTCATCTTTTCCTCGTTGAATCTGGAGTATAAAACCGTCAAGGTCTTGAGACTTCAGCTTTCCGCCTCAGGCGGATTGGTAAACCTGAAGGGTCACACTCCAAATACCAAAGCATAATTTAAAGGGGTATCATACAGAGAAATTCTAAAACTCCTCTGGAGTTATTTATGAATTGATGTTTTTCCCCTCCGGGAATGAAAATAATGTCACCTTCATTAAAAGGTATACTTTTACCCTCCCAGAGTAGTTTCCCCTTTCCCTTTTTGATGAAGACCTCATGTTCCCATTTGTGACTATGATAAGGGGTATAACCACCGGGCTTAAGCTCAAAAACCCGCAGGGCAAAATTTGGGGCACCATCTTCTTTATTGATCGCCCATCTTATCTTAACATCCTTTGACTGAGGATCATCAATTTTTTCCGCTTTAACTTTCTTATAATTGATTAGCTTCATATCTCTACCTCGATTTGAAAATTTATGATAATATAAGTCTTAAAGTTAGATAAAACAAATCTAAATTTAGGCTAGACCTGAAGAAGATGAAGTTTCACCTCCAAGAAAATTTTACACAATTTAATATACACTACAGCCAGGGGTTTTTTATTGACTTTAATCCCTTAGATAAGTATAATTTCTGGGCTTTGAGGAAACATATATTGGTTGCATAAGAGAAAGGATTGATATGAACTTATTGGCTTTACAAAAAGAAATAATTTATGGTCCAATAAAATCCAGGAGATTGGGTCCTTCTCTGGGTATAAATCTGATGCCGGTTGATTATAAGCTATGCTCTTATAACTGTATTTACTGTCATTATGGTTATACTGATATCCATACTTTGGAACTTACAGAGAAGATTGAGGACCTACCTACTCCTGAAGAAGTGAAAATTGCATTAGAGAATTATTTGAAAAAAGATAAAAATATAAATTATATTACTTTCTCTGGAAATGGGGAACCAACTCTTCATCCTGAATTTTCTGAGATGGTGGATATAGTCAAGAAGGTAAGGGATGAATATGTTCCTTCAGTTAAAGTTGCCGTTTTGTCAAATTCTTCAACTGTGGATCAACCCGAAATTAGAAAAGCTCTTGAGAAATTGGATCTCAGGATAATGAAGTTGGACTGCGGGAAAGAGAAGACCTGGAGGGCGCTGAACCATCCTCATAAGAGCTTGAGTCTTGAAAAGATAGTGGAAAGCTTAAAAGAGTTGAAAGATATTGTAATCCAGACTATTTTTGTTAAAGGAAGGGTAGATAATACGATAGATGAAGAAGTAGATGAATGGATTTCGAAATTAAAAATGATAAAACCCAGAGAGGTTCAAATCTATACCTGTGATCGCCCGGTGCCGGATAAAGGGATTGAAAAAGTTCCAAAAGATTTGTTGAGAGAAATTGCTGAAAAAGCTGAGAGAGAGATTAAAATACCGGTGAAGGTTTTTTGAATGTATTGTAATTCGTAGTGCGACCCTTTCAGGGTCGCGAAATGTAGGGACAGGACAGTATCCTGTCCCTACTGTGGGATAGATTACCCACCTTGCGGGCAAGGTGGGATTACTAAAATTGATTCGGTATACCCACACGCGTTGCCCCCAACGCGGGTTTACTGTAATAGGACATGTAGATCAGGTATGGCGAAGCCTGCTTGACAGAAGAGATTTCAGGTGGGTCAGACATTCCTGTGGCTATGCCAGGCTTTGCTCTCTGACCATCAGGAACAGACAAGAAGAGGCTGTTCTACCATTCACTCAAAAATCGTATATGAGCCTGTAAAGAAGAAGGAGTTTCTATGAAACAATGTGACAATTTAACAGATAATTTAACTGATTGTACTTGTACTTATGAGCCCTGCGAGAGAAAGGGAAGATGCTGTGAGTGTTTGAGATACCATTGGAGCTCAAAACAACTTCCCGCTTGCTTTTT
>JAZDLB010000269.1:0-3055 GCA_043802565.1 Candidatus Zixiibacteriota bacterium
AAAAGCCCATTTGTGGTTCCAAACCAGACATACTGAGAATCTTTTTCCATGCAGGTGACATTTCTGTTGATGAGCTCTTGTAAATTTGACGACTCAAAATAATCCCATTCTCCATCTTTGCGATTATATCTGGTTACACCACTTTCCCTGGAGAAATAGTTTCCTCCTCCAAACCATAAATCATCTCCATCTATAATCATTGCCTTGACATCTTCATGGTATAACCCACTTTTAAACATCTTAAGCTCTAAGCTACGCACCGAAGCTATTCCGGCATTCAAACCCCAGGTTCCTATCCACAGACTTCCCCATTGGTCAAAAAGGTAATCTGTAACTTTATATCTATTCAGGTAAAGATCGATGATGTAACCCTCCGGGTAAAAAAAATAACCAAAATCCATAAAAAAAGAGGGGAAGATGAAATTGGCTGAGTCTCTATGCACTAACTTATAGGGGAGATCACTTCTATAATAAAATTCCTGAAAAGCTGGAGTATAACTGCAGACTCCGGAATAGGTTTTAAAATAAAGCTCATTTTTCTGCGGGTCATAGGCTATCTTTTCCACCCGATTATCTAAAAGCCCATCGCTTTCCGTTAAAGGCTCCACCCATTTGTCAGCAAAAAAATCATACCTTGAGACCCCACCCATGGTTCCAAAGTAAATAAAGTTAAAATCTTTCTCGATACAGTTCACATACCTTAAAACCGTATAGCTTTTCCAATCACCAGGACGATAAGGAGGTTTGGAATAGGAATTGAGAGTAAGAAATAATTGGAGAAAAAAGAAAAATATAAAAAGTGAAACTATAATCTTAGTTTTTCTCATCAAAAATTTTTATGGATTGCATCCCGCCAGAGGCGGGATGCAGCATCCGTATGGATGCACTCCAAAATTTAAAAAATCAAAAGCCAACTTTGCCAACAAGCTTGAACCTATAAATATCCCCTCTTCATCCACATTCCATTTTGGATGGTGCCAGGGGTAGACTGCTCCAAGTTTTTCATTTCTGATTCCCAATCTGATAAATGAGCCTTGAACCTCTTTTAGAAAATAGGCAAAATCCTCGCCCCCCATCATCGGCTCTTTGATCTCATACAGTGCCTCTTTCCCGAACAGGTTGCTGATTGAACCTTTAACTATATCCGTCATAGCTAGATCATTTATCAAAACCGGATAACCCGGATTATAGTTCAACTCGAAATCTGCACCATAACCTTTGGTAACCCCGGAAACGATCTCTTTTAACAGGTCTGGTATCTTTTTGGTTATAGATTTCTCTAAGGTTCTGGCTGTCCCTTTTAAAATAACTTTATCGCAGATTATATTCCTTGCTGTCCCCCCCTGAACTATTCCCACACTTATGACCACAGGTTTCAAGGGGCTAATCCTTCGGCTGGGGATGGTCTGCAATGCCTGAATAACCGCAGAGGTAACCACAATCGCATCGACCCCATCCTGGGGTCTGGCACCATGCCCTCCTTTTCCGATTATGGTTATGTCAAAATCATCTGCCTGAGCCATCATCGGACCATTTTTTACACCAATTTTCCCAACCGGGATATTGGAATCACAATGTAAGCCGAATATCCCATCAACTTCAGGATTTTTAAGCACCCCAGCTTTAATCATCGGATAGGCACCACCTGGAGTTGCCTCTTCACTCGGCTGAAAAATAAATTTTACCTTTCCCGGCAGTTCATCTTTTAAACTCGATAAAATTTTAGCAGCCCCTATGACACAAGACATATGCACATCATGTCCACAGGCGTGCATCCTACCCGGATTTTTAGACTTATATGGAAGACCTATCAGCTCCGTTACCGGTAGAGCATCCATATCTGCCCTCAAGGCAACAGTTTTTCCTTTTTTATTTTTATTCAGTAAACCAACCACACCAGTCTTAGCCACACCTTTTTTGACTTCCAGGCCCAATTTCAGTAGCTCCCTTGATATTATTCCGGAAGTCTTGAACTCAGTGTAAGCTACTTCTGGATATTGATGAAACTCTCTCCTTAACTTCACCAAAGATGGAAAAAACTTTCTGGATAAATTTTTTATTTTGTCTTCAATTTCCATATCATAACTCCGTTCAGGATTTATTATCCTCTCCGCGAAAACAGAGTGCCCTCTCCTCTTGTGGGAGAGGGTTAGGGAGAGGGGTCACCCTCTATTCTTCGATCAATTTTTTTAACGCCTCCGGCAATTTCTCCATCATATCCCCGGCAATCATCCCTATCTCGCCTTTTTCATCTTTAGCTAAATCGCCGCACAGCCCGTGGATATAGACTCCAGCTAAAACTGATTCAAGGATGTTCTTTTTAATATCCTGTTTTTTCAGAAAAATCATCTGAGCTAAAAGTCCAATGATAATACCGGTTAAAACATCCCCTGAGCCTGCGGTTGCCATACCGGCATTACCAGTAGGATTTACATAAACCTGTCCTTCTGGCTCACTGATAATCGTTGGTGCTCCCTTAAAGACCAGAACACAATTAAACCTCTTGGCTGATTCGGAAGCATACCTTATCCTGTTTTTGGCAATCTCTTCTATCGGAACATCAATCAATCTGGACAATTCGCCTATGTGCGGAGTTAAAATCAGAGGAGCTTTTGCCTGATTTAATATCGAAGAATCTTTGGCTATAGCATTTAACGCATCCGCATCTATGACCATAGGTAGTTCAATTCTGGTAACCAATCTTCTAACTAACTCAACTGTCTCAAAATGTTGACCCAGGCCTGGACCTAAAGCCACACAATCCGCCCATTTTAGAGCCATCATAATCTCACCCAGACCCCGTAGGGCTAAAGCACCTTTTTTTCTCACATCTGGCAAAGGTTTAGTCATAACCTCAGTCACTTTTATTTCCATAATCTCGTTCAAGCTTTTCGGAATCCCCAAGATGGCCATACCGGCCCCGGCTCTTAAACAGGATAAAGAAGCTAAAGTTGCCGCACCGGTCATTCCAGTAGAGCCGGCTATAAGAAAAACCTTACCGCAGGTCCCCTTATGCGCATCGCCCGGACGTTGAGGAAGAAAACTCTTAACCTCT
>JAZDLB010000270.1:0-2446 GCA_043802565.1 Candidatus Zixiibacteriota bacterium
GGATAAAGTGATTTACGGATATAACGACGCAGGTTATCCACCTCATTCAGGGAATGCAGTTCTCTTCTCGATAAGTGACCCGGTAATACGGATGGATTTTACTGGTGGCTTTGTTAACTCTGTCTCAGCTTGGTACACCAGTGCTTACACATTCTATATGGATTTATATAACTCGTCTAACGTCTTGCTATCCAGTGTCTCAGCCCCTTCTAATTACGGCACCAATTCATTAATTTCCTATGGCAGTTCTGGCTTTGATATCGCTTATGTCGAATTCCACGATGCCGGTGATTTTTATACTCTGGATGACATCGCTTACAATCCAATTCCAGAACCAGGAACATTGATGCTTTTAGGCACTGGTCTTCTGGGCTTGGGTGCTTTCAGGTTTAGAAGGAAAAAGTAAAAAAGAAAAATTAATGTTTTGAAATGCCCGATCCACTTGAGGTGAATCGGGCGTTTTATTTTGAGTTATTTCGTAGCGTCCGATCCGCCTCTGGCGGGATGTCGGACGTTTTTTCTTTCGTAGTGCGACCTTTTTCCTAATAACGGAGACTACGTTCCTATGGATCCGTAGGACTGGCGCCCTATCCAACGGATCTGTAGGACGGGCTGGCTGGCTCGTAGCCACCGTAGGACAGGGTCGCGTTTTTTTTTTTTTATAAAAAATGAATTTGGTTTTAAAAATTAAGTTTTAATTTTAAGATTTTTATTGACTTATGCCTCTTAATTTCCGTAATTAATACAGAATCAGGGAATAACTTCAAAGAAAACATTAAAATGAATTATTTTTTGACTGGATTGCCAGGGATTGGTAAAACCACCATAATTAAAAAAGTAATTGAGAAATTAGAAAGATCCACTTGTGGTTTCTTTACTACCGAGATTAGAGTTGGCGAGAACCGGGTGGGTTTTTCTGTTCAGACACTTTTCGGGATGGAGGGGGTTTTAGCTCACAAAGAATTCAAGAGCAAATACCGGGTGGGTAATTATGGAATATCGGTTACTGGTTTTGAGAAGATTGTCTCCCGGGAATTAGAAAGGTGCTTAAGAGGACGTAGCATCATAATTATAGATGAGATCGGGAAGATGGAACTTTTCTCCAGAAGGTTTCAAGAGCTGGTCCTGGTTTGTCTGGATGCTCCTAATCCGGTGTTAGGGACGATTATGCATGGCTATCACCCTTTCGTGGAGAAGGTGAAGAAACGAGAAGATGTTAAAATCTTCGAGGTGACCAAACAGAACAGAAATCAGATGATTAATATATTGATGGAGGAGCTTAAGAAAGAAGAGGAGAGCAAAAGCCCTAAAAAAGGAAAAGGCATCTAACTATCTATAGCACTCTGAAGTGAAAATGAAAATTGGGGGCAGAATCTCGGAGAGGCGTGAGACCTATTCTTCAGAAATAATACATGCTTAAGAAGTTTGAATTCAGAAGATTTATTATTCTTTTGACAGAGTTCTAAAGGATATAGGAGCCAGGCAATTCGTTTATCTTTTTAGGGATGTGAATGCTGATGGACTAATAGATTTGTTAGATGTGATTTTCTTGATTAACTACCTTTTTAAATCCGGAGACCCTCCCTGTCCCATGAGAAGGGGAGACCTGAATTTAGATGAAAAAATTTCTTTAGCGGATATAGTAGTTCTCCTTCATTCTCTTTATAAATCCTGAAATAAGACATGGGTGCGTATTGCAATACGCACCCACAGCTTGTAGCGTCGGGCTTTATGCCCGACGAAATGATTTTATGGTATTTCCAATACCCCCGCACCATTTATTTTACCCTGTTTTAATAACTGTAAAGCCTGATTGGCTTCTTTTAAGGGAAAAACAGATATAACAGTGCGGAGAGGGATTTCTTCAGCCAGTTTGAGCAACTCTTCGCCATCTTTTCTGGTGCTATTAGCCACGCTTCTTAAGGTCTTCTCATAATAGAGATTTTCAGTATAATCAAATTGTGGAATAGGAGACATATAGATTCCGGCTAAGGCCAGTGTTCCACTTTTGTTTAAAGCTTTTAAAGCCAGAGGGACCAGTTCTCCGGCGGGGGCAAAGATGATTGAGCTATGAAGTTTTTTGGGGGGTGTCTGTTCTGCTTTCCCGGCCCAGGCTGCTCCTAATTTTAAAGCTAATTTCTGATGTTCTGCACTTCGAGTGAAAACATATACTTCACAATTCCAGTGAGTAGCTATTTGTATAGCAATATGAGCTGAGGCTCCAAAGCCATATAGGCCTAACCTTTCCCCGGGTTTGATTTCGCTCAATTTTAAAGCTCGATAACCAATAATTCCCGCACAGAGTAGAGGAGCAACCTCGGTTGTGGGAAATTTATCCGTAACAGGATAGGCGAAATCTTCCTGGATTGCTGTATATTGGGCATAACCTCCATCTGAATGATAGCCGGTGAACTTCGCCTGTTCGCACAGGTTTTCTTTTCCACTT
>JAZDLB010000271.1:0-3419 GCA_043802565.1 Candidatus Zixiibacteriota bacterium
ACTGCCCCGGTTACTGATACTTTAAACCTTCTCAAATTGAGTAAACTAACGGTTATATCAATATTCCTATATTTTTTCAAAGCTTCTTCCTTGACTGATAACTTTACCTCTTCTAAGCTCTTGCCCCCTACCATAAGGCTCCCAACTCTGGGTATCAAGATCGTTCCCTCCGGGGTAACTTTCAAAGAATAATTAGTCTGAAACTCATCCCAGAGCACGATAAACAGAACATCACCTGGACCAACTATATATTCCTTTGGATTCACAGCTTTCTCTAAAGTCTGCTCCCCTACATAAACCTCCCTGGACTTGGAAATTAGAGTATCCTGGTAATTTATATTTTCAAGAATTTGAGCATTAGACCAGGAATAGATAGATATCAGGAATAAAAGAATTAATAAGAGTTTTGGTTTCATTTTTCCCCCTGAAGGTTTTTTGATTTTTTCTCCTTCAGGAAAAGCTTTTTATAAAAAAACCGAGTCTAATAGGGTAATTTATCCCTTCACAACCCGGTTGATAAATTGGTCTCATCACCTCAACTAACTTAAAGAGTTATGCCTGAAAAATATAAATTCAATAAACACAGATCCAATTAACTTTGACAAGCTCCAAGCTTATAAAAATAACTCTTTAACAAAAAACGCTATTTTATCCTCCATAAAGAGCATAACCTCCTGCTTTTTGCAGGATTATACCTCTGCCAAGCCTTGAATGCTCAGCTGCCATTTTGAAAAAGATAATAAGATAATCTTTTGTGAATGTCAAGGAAAATCAGCTAAACTATCTCATATTTTATGCAAAGATGTAGGTAATAAACTATACTATGCACCAGCAATTTAGAAACTTCAATAAGATTTGAGGTCTGGCTGTAAAAGTGCAAGATGGATTTAACACTGAAAAGATACAAAATCCTCTAAAATTTTGTTAATCAAAATCCTGCTTGAATAACTTATCTACAGAAAATCCAGGGCAACTTCAAATTTTTTACTTGACAACCCCCTTCTGAATTTATTAAATATTAAAAAGACTACTCGCATTGTTGTCTCAGAGAAAAACCTTTAACCCTTAACGTAAGGAGGGGAGATGAGTGGAAACAGGGTTTTAGTTACTACCATTTTAGGATTTATCTTCGGGATCATCGCTTATCTTTTAGTCCGGGGCACAGAGGGGATGACCTGCGGGATTGCCTGGTCGATTATCTTAGATGGAGCGCTCTTAGGTTTTATCATCGGGATTTCAGTTTTTAAATTCAACTTCGTGGTGCATGGAATAGTTATGGGCGCAATTGTCTATTTCCCAGCGGCACTTCCCTCAGGTAAATTCTTAAGATATTGGGTAGCTGGAATGATTTATGGAGCTCTGATTGAGATAATCTCGCATATCATTATAAAGGAGAAGACAACTCAGACATCTGCATCTTAAGGAACATATCAACCTAAGGAGGGAAGATGAGTGGAACGAAAGTTATAGTTGCCACAGTCCTCGGCTTTATTGCTGGAATTATCTGTTTCCTTTTAGCCAAAAGCGGAGGACCGATGCCGGCTATTATGGCCTGGTCGATTATCCTTGGTCGAACCTTAATCGGTTTTACTATCGGGATCTCAGCCTGGAGGATAAACTATCTTTTTCACGGAATCCTGATTGGACTTATTGTCTCCTTACCTATGGCTTTAGCGGCTGGCTCTTTCAAAGGGGCTAAAATTTTCTGGGGGACATTGATTCTGGGTGGGATATACGGCTTTTTCATCGCCCTGATCACCAATCTTGTAGTCAAGGAGAAAAAGGAAACACCTACAGCCACAGCTTAGTTTTGGATTTGTTAAAAAACAGTCTTAGTTGGTAACGCCCGACGATTCTGTCGGGCGAAGTAAGAGGGGCAGGAGAGTTAGAGCCTTCTGCCCTTTTTCGCTTGACAGATTCATATTTTTTGTTATATTAAAAATTTATAACTTCGTAGAAGTTGCGTATGAATGTAAAAAGGAGAGTAGATGAAGACATATACACCTAAACCGAATGAAGTTGAGAAAAAATGGTTTTTAGTGGATGCTGAGGGTAAGGTTTTAGGGAGATTAGCCTCTAAGGTAGCTCAGATCCTCTTAGGAAAGGGTAAGCCAAAATTTACCCCGCATTTAGATCAGGGTGATTTCGTGGTAGTGATAAACTGTGATAAAGTTATCCTGACCGGTAAGAAGGCTGACCTTAAGACTTACTATCATTATACCGGGTATCCTGGAGGTTTGAAAAAAGAGACCTTTTCAAAAAGGATAAAAGAAAACCCCAGGGAAGTCTTTGTCCATTCAGTTAAAGGGATGCTACCCCATAACAGATTGGGCAGGAAAATCTTATCCAAGCTTTTTGTTTACCCGGGAGAGAAACATCCACATCAAGCTCAGAAGCCTGAGCCTATAAAATTGTGAAATGCCAAATTTTAATAAAGATATTTTTAGGAGGTGAAATTTTTGGAGAAGAAAGTTTATAATGGTACCGGCAGGAGAAAGACCTCAGTTGCCCAGGTCAGAATTGTCGTTCCAGGAAATGGAAAGAGAACAATTAACGGTAAAGAGATGAAAGACTATCTTCAAAGGGAAGACCTGATCAAGCATGCTTTAAAGCCTTTAGAGGTGGCTAAGGCGGATGGCAAAATGGATGTTATTTGCAAAGCTAAAGGTGGTGGAATTTCCGGACAGGCAGGAGCTATCAGGTTAGGGATTGCCAGAGCACTTGCCCAGTTAGATGAGAACCTGAAAAAGCTTTTGAAAGACCAGGGGCTTTTAACCCGTGATCCTCGAATGGTAGAAAGAAAGAAATACGGACAGATAAAAGCCCGCAAAAGATTCCAGTATTCCAAGAGGTAAGATAGAGAATTAAGATCTGGTTTTGTAGGGGCGACCCGACGGTTCGACATGCTCACCGTCCTGAGCGGAGTTGAAGGACGGGTCGCCCCTACAAAATAGAATATCCTGGAACGGATTTGCAGGATAGAAGTGGGATTATCTGGTGCGGGAAATCTAATTCCCGCACCAAAATATGAAATAGTAAAAAGGAATAAATGTTTTCTAAACCAAAAATTTCTGATTTAAAGTTTAATACTGTCACTCCCAAACGCTGGAAAGACCTTGAAAACTTGTTCGGGGAAAGAGGGGCGTGTGGGGGGTGCTGGTGTATGTGGTGGAGATTGAGTCGCTCCCAATTCAACAAGCAAAAGGGTGAAGGGAACAGGAAAGCTTTAAAGAAAATCGTTGATTCTGGTGAAATTCCGGGTATCTTGGCTTATGCTGATGGCAAGCCCATTGGCTGGTGTTCAGTAGCTCCGAGAGAAGGATTTCCGGTTTTGGAACGTTCAAGGATACTGAAAAGGATTGACGAAAAACCGGTCTGGTCTGTGGTTTGTTTTTTTGTGGCAAAACCGTTCAGAAGAA
>JAZDLB010000272.1:0-3303 GCA_043802565.1 Candidatus Zixiibacteriota bacterium
CCAATTATCTGTTCCACGACCTGTCCTTTTTTGAAGAAAAGGAGGCTGGGGATACTCATTATCCCGTATTTTATAGGTATCTTTCCATTACTGTCAACATTCAGTTTCCCTACTTTTACTTTGCCGACATATTCCTTTGCCAGCTCGTCTACGATAGGACCAACCATTCTGCAGGGACCGCACCAGCTAGCCCAGAAATCCACCAAAACCGGCAAATCTGAGCTTAAAACCTCCTGCTCAAAATTATCATCTGTGAGTTCAATCGGCTCGCTCATCTTTTCTCCTTAATTTTCAGTATACTCCTCCAAGATATTATTGATTTTTTTCAATAATTTCCCTTCGCTATCTGTTCCAATTAACTGCTCAATGACCTTACCATCTTTGAAAAAAAGAAGATTAGGCATACTCAGCATATTAAATCTTGTAGCGATTCCAGGATATTTGCCTACATCTACCTGCCCTAATTTTAATCGCCCCTTATATTCAATAGATATCTTCTCCAGAATAGAAAAGATACTCTTACAGGGTCTGCACCATTCTGCCCAGAAATCCACCAAATAGACATCTTTTGAATTTATAACCTCGGAATCGAAATTTTTATCAGTCAGCTCGAGCATATCTTCTTCTCTAAATCCTTGATTTTTTTCTCCAGCTCTCTGATCTTTTTAACATAAAGAGGTAAAAGGGTAATACAGGCTTCGATCTTTTTGGCTTTACCGTGTTCTCTGGCAGGGTAACCTGAGACTATAATATTTGAAGGGATAGATTTAGTAACGCCGCTCTGGGCACCAATCATAACATTATCCCCTATCTTTATATGCCCAGCTAAACCTACCTGCCCACCCATAGTCACATTTTTACCAATTTTTGTGCTTCCAGAGATCCCAACCTGTCCGGCTAAGATTGAATTCTCTCCAATGGTGACATTGTGGCCAATCTGCACTAAATTATCGATTTTGGTTCCTTTCCTTATTCTGGTCTCCCCTAAAGTTGCTCGATCAATCGTAGTATTTGCTCCTATCTCCACGTCGTCTTCTAAAACCACTTTCCCGAGCTGGGGTATCTTATGGTAAACTCCATCCTGTTTAGCATAACCAAACCCATCACTTCCAATCACCGCACCACTATGAAGAATAACCTTTCTGCCAATTAAACACCCTTCCCGGATAGTTACCCGGGGATAGATGAAACTTTTTTCACCTATAGTTGAATCATCTCCAATAAAACTTCCAGCTAAAATCACCACCTTATCTTCTATTTTCACTCTATCACCAATAATCACAAAAGGTCCTATATGTACACCTTCTCCGATTTTAACCTCTTCTCCTAAGACAGCGCTTTTATGAATCTTTTCCGGATAGTCTTTTTTTATGGCGAAAAGCTCTAAGGCATTGCAAAAAGCATAATAGGGATTATTATGACGGATTACCGGGATTTTTAATTTTTCAATCTCCTTGCCCACTATTACCCCGGAGGCTTTAGTATTCTTTAGATATACCTGATATTTAGGATTTGCCAGAAAAGTTAGCTCCCCGGGCTGGGCTTCTTCAATTCCAGCCATCCCTCTGATCTTAACCGAACCATCCCCGATAAGCTCTCCTTGCAGTAGAGCAGCTATTTCCTCTAAAGTTCTTTCCATTTAGTTTCCCAAGGATTTCTAATTGGATTTATTCCGGATAAATTCGATCAAATTTAAAATTATGGCATCTTATTCAATTCTTCCAGCACCATCTCAGTTAAGTCCAGCCCCTTCTTTGCCCAGGCGATATTTCCATTAACCGCATCGAAGATCACAATATAATTGTTCTCTAAAGCAATCTTCTCCAGAACAGTATTTATCTTATCCAGGATCGGCTTGGTCAGCTCTGCATTTAACTTTTCCATCTTTCCCCCGGGACCAAAAGCTTGATTGACGAAGCTGGTATATTCGCCCTTTTTTTGCTCAATGAGATTCTCTTTCTCCTTTTTCTTCTCCTCACTTAAAAGCAAGCTTTGATTATCGAAACCTGCCTGAAGACTATCCACGGTTTTTTTCAAGCTATCTGCCTGGCTCTGCCACCCAGCTAATTGCTGGTCAAATTTAGCCTGAACATCAGCGAACTCCTTATAATCGGTCTTGAGCTTCATCGAGTCGATATAACCGATCTTCCCTTCCTGGGGCAGGGCTTTATTGGTAAATAAAACTAAAAAGGTGAGCAAAAATAAAAAATAAGCCCGGTTCTTAATATTCAGCTTTAACATTTTCTCCTCCGTTACTTAAAAAGATTTACCGAACTGGAAGTGAGGTCTCCACTTGTTTCCCCCTGGATAATCGAACCCGTATCCAAAATCGAAACCAATCATTCCCAGGCTAGGCACAATCATCCTGAAGCCGAAGCCGACTGATTTTTTAAGATGTCTGAAGGAAAGAGGGGAGATTTGTCTGCCACTAAGCCAGGCATTTCCCGCATCTGCAAAAAATAGCCCGTAGATCTGCTGCTCCATAATGGGGTACTGATATTCTAAGTTATAGACCAGAACGCTTCTTCCTCTGATAAGATTGCCATAAGATTCTCTAGGCCCGATCCATCCATCTGGATAACCTCTCACCATCCCATCCGGGTCTGTTCCACCTGGGGCGAACCTTTCGCTATAAGGGACAACGGATTTACGGTTATATCCATCGATTAATCCAGCTCGAACTTTTGCCACCAAAACGAATTTCCAGAAAGTTTTTTTATACTTGGAAAACTCAAATATATGTTTATGATAAGACCAGTTCCCACCTAAGATGCCACCAGCTAACTCAGTGTTCCAGGAGATAATAGAACCAGAAGTGGCAAACTGAGGCAGGTCCCTGGAATCCCTGGTCAGGGTGAAATCAAAACTGGAGGTACTCTGAGGCCAATCTATATTCTGCAGGTTATAAGGGCTATCTTTGTAGGCTTCCAGGTAACTACCAGAGAAATCAAAATAGCGTACTTTTTCCATTCTGTATCTGGCATAAAGCCTGCAATAGTTATCTGGCCAGCTAAGCCTTCTACCCAGTCTCAACCCAACCCCGGTTCTACCTTCAGTGTAATAATCATACCATCTCCGATTAACCTGATATAAATCTATCCCGACTGAGGTCGGGGTATCTCTGAACCAGGGCTCGGTGAAACTAAGTTGAACAGTGTTCCTCCTTTTTCCAAATTCCCAGCTCAAATCCACATTCTGACCATTCCCGAAAAGATTGGGTATACCCAGCCCAATTGAGCCCACTACCTTATCCCTTTCACTGTATCCTGCTCCAAAATTTATGGAGCCGGTTGGTTTCTCTTC
>JAZDLB010000273.1:0-5138 GCA_043802565.1 Candidatus Zixiibacteriota bacterium
CCTTTGTTCCAGAGTCGGCTTAGCAGTCCCGATGTCCATAAACCTGTAAACCTGACGCGAATCTGCAGAAATAATCTCTTCTTTTAATATATCGGCAATTTCAAGGGAGACTTTGGTTTTGCCCGAAGCAGTCGGCCCTAAAATGACTAAGACTTTTTTGAGCATCTCACGAAAATTCTTCTAGCTGAAGGTAGGTCAGACATTCCTGTCTGACTATTATGAACAGACAAGAATGTCTGTTCTACCAGGTTAATATATATTAGCAGAAGGTTCTTTGATGCTGGGATAGGAGTTGAACTCCTGCTCCAGCTATTGACAATCCATTACATCCTCTCAAACCTCTTGTTAAACTCCTCAATTGGAATTCGGATTAAAGTAGGTCTGCCATGCGGGCAGGAATAGGGCTCTTTAGTAGCGAATAGCTGGTCGAACAGCGAATTCATCTCCTCCAAAGAAAGCTTATCACCTGCTTTTATCGCCCCCTTACAGGCAAAGGACTGAGCTATTGATTTAACCCTATCACCTCCAGCTTTAAGTCTTTCGTCTAAGTCTATTAAAATCTCCTTTAGAAAAACCTCTCCACTTTGAATCTTAGAGAGTGATGGAACACCACTTATCAAAACGCTTCTACCTCCGAATGGTTTAACCTCGAACCCTAATTTCTTAATCAAATTAGAGTTCTCTTCAAAGGTCATAAATTCTGCTGGTGAAAGCTCAGTAACAATGGGAAAAAGGAGATGCTGGGAGGAGGCACTTTCAGAAGTGAGATTTCTCAAAGCACCCTCATAAAGAATCCTTTCATGAGCCGCATGCTGGTCCATAACTACTAAGTCCCCTTTAACCTGAGTTAAAATATACATATTGTGAAGCTGCCACAGGTTAGCTGTAGCAAAAGGAGGCTCCTCTGATTTTTCTCCTTTTTTAGGAGGAGAAGCTTTCATCCCTTTATAGACCTCAGCTAAAAATTCCTGTTGAATAGATTTTATTTTTTCTTTTTCAAATAGATATTCAGGTGTCCCTTCCCTGATTTGTAGAGACGTATCGCCATACGCTCCTACTTCATCTGAGGTTACGATTGTTTCCTTAATGTCAGAATAAACCGGCATCACCAAACCGGTATTTAGGGTTTTATAAACCGCAGAAAAGAGCAGCTCGTAGATTTGTTTTTCATCTGAAAAACGGACTTCTTTTTTGGTTGGATGAACGTTAATGTCTACTAAATCAGGAGGTAGATTCAGACAAACAACTCCCCAGGGATATTTCCCCTTGGCCAAAAGGTCTTTATATCCTGAAACTATGGCATGATAAAGAGACTTTGAAAAAATGTTCCTCTGGTTGACAAAAAGATAAAGCTCAGCCCGGTTCGATCTGGCTAATTCAGGTTTGCCCAAGAACCCTTTGATCTGCAGAAAATCGTAATCTGTATCTAATTCTAAGATTTCATTATAGATTTGTGAACCGAAAATATCACCAATCCTATCTTTAAGCTCATCTACCTTTTTGAGATTTATTATTTCCCGGTTATCGACTTTGAGTTTAAAGGAGATTTGAGGGAAAGCTAAAGCGAAAGTTGTTACCCGGTCAATTATCTGCTTGGTCTCAGAACTTGAACTTTTAAGAAACTTTCTGCGGGCTGGGGTATTATAGAAAATTTCTCTGATGGTTATTGAGGTTCCATCCGGAGCTCCAACTTCTTTAATACTTTTTATCTGCCCACTCTCCACTTTTATCTGGGTTCCACCTGTAGGGGCATATCCAGTATGGATCCATTCGGATTGCAATACACTTTTATCTTTTATAGAGACGCATTGCAATGCGTCTCTATAAGTTTCCTCTCCCTTAGAGGGAGAGGATAAAGGTGAGGGTGAAAAAATACGGGGCTTTGTAACAACCTCTACCTGTGAAACCAGAGCAATTGAAGGCAGTGCCTCCCCCCTGAACCCCAAAGTCAAAATCCGATTTAATTCCTCAAATGAAGAAAGTTTGCTGGTAGCATGATGAGTAAAAGCTAACTCAACATCCTCCTTATCCATCCCGCATCCATTATCCACTACCCGGATATATTTTAAACCGCCTGATTTTATCTCAACCGAAATATCCGTCGCCTCAGCATCAATCGAGTTTTCCACCAGCTCCTTAACCACCGAAACCGGCCGCTCTATAACCTCGCCAGCGGCGATTTTATTGACTAATTCTGGAGGGAGGATTTTTATTTTAGTGGGCATATAAGCTATTTCTCTTTGTATAAATGTAATATTGTCCCTTATCTATGTCCCTTATTTTGTCAGTCCGATTAACCCACGTTGGGGGCAATGTGGGTTTACCGACTTATACGGTATGTCAGACATTCCTGTCTGACCAAATAGACAAGAATGTCTGTTCTACCATTAAGTAACCCCGCCTTGCCCTCAAGGCGGGCCATCAGCCTTCCAAAGTGCTATTCAGGGTCACATCTTTAATCCCAGCTTCATTCAACAATAATTCTATCTCGTCCAGATGGAGTTTGTTTTCATTTTGAAGTCTCTGCAGAGCATCCTCTCTCGTCATTTTACCTTCTCTTATCATCCTGGAGTAAAAGTCATCCTTCTCAGTCATTCCTATGGTTTTCATATACATAAAGTCTTTTAAGTGTCCTACTCTACAATCAAATCTCCAAGGCGAACTGAATTTGCGAGGATAGTCCCAGTCAAGCTCTGCTCCGATCCTGGACAGGACTTCCTTTTCATCCCACTCGATATAATGGAACAGGTCTATCCTGGTTATGTTGAACCCGTAAAGTCTTGAACCTATGGTATAGGGATTTCCGAATAAATATCCCTTCACCATACTTGGAACAAACTGTAGTCTGTAATACGCAAGGTTCTTGGAAGTTTCTTTCAGAATCCCGAATATGTCTTTAATTAAGGTTGTTTTTGTATCCTCATTGGCGGATGTGCCAAGAAGCACTTTTTTGAATGAAACATCCTCAAATAGATTCCCACCGCTGACAATACAATGAATATCATATTTCCTGGCTATCTTTAAGATATCCCACCACATAGTCTTGCAACCGACACATATCATGGGTACTAATCCTGGTGATGGTTTTCGAAACCAGGCAGAAAGATTATTCCTAAAAGTTCTTTCATGGATTTTGTTCTTAAGTTTGAAACTGACCAGATCAACATTTAATGCCTTAACCGCATTCTCAATGTTTACTTTTGCCTGAGCGTCTGTAAACGGATTTTCGTAATTCACCGCAAGCACTTTCAGACCATAATCTTTAACCAGCCTTAGCAGGGTGTAGGCACTATCCCGCCCACCGCTTATATTTACAATACAGTCGTATTTACTATCCGTTCTCCGATGAGAGTCCAGTAATTTGATTAGCTCAGACTCTCCTTTATATCTGATTTTCTGATATGATTTGCAATAGTTACAAACCCCCTCTTCGTCAAAAACGATATTCGGAGTGCATTCAGGTAAAACGCACTTACTACATCTATTCATTTTTCACTTTTTCCAAATTGTTCACCTTTTTCACCCTCCATCAAGGGAGGGATTAAGCTAACTGACCCACGTTGGGGGTAACCCATACAGGTAAGTTGTTGGGTTAACGTTTTATGTAGCGGAAACCTTTAGGTTTCCAGTTGTTAAGTTAAGTGGAAGGCTGAAGTCTCAAGACCTTGACGGCCTTCCGCTACGTTTAGTAACCCCGCCTTGCCCTCAAGGCGGGACTATTGGCATCAGCTGTTAACGCCTGCTGATATAACGATTAAACTCTACTTTTTGCTTACGGAATACTCTCCAGCTAACTTGACCATAATAAGTGCGCTCTCCCTTCCCCATTTGTATTTTCCATCAGGACTCATCACTTTAGCGAGTTCTTCCGGACGATTTTCTTTTACCCATAAAATAAAAGGCTGGGTGAATTCATCCTGAGCTGTGGCTGAAGCTGACGAAAGGTTAGTACTGATTTTCTGAATCAATCCATTTTTAAAGGTAATGACTTCAGAGGCATAATACAATTCGTTAATTCCTGCAGCTTTCAGAAAGTCATTGCGTTCTATGGCTTCACAGATAACCGTATTACCTTCCTGCCTACAGTTCACAAATTCTAATATGGTATTAAATCCTGCATCATTATCCTGGATAATTTGAAATTGTCCTCTGCCTGTAGCTATGTTAGACCCATTCAACTCGAAGACAATGTCATCAGTTATTATAGCATCTATTGCCTCTAAGTCATGCCGGTTAGCCGCATCCGCGTAAGTCTTAACTTTGTTCAAAAGATTTTGCCGCTGGCATCCGACGAAAGTGGTAAGCAGGATTACCATTACCACTCCGATTTTAAAAACTCTTTCCACCATCTATACCTCCTATTTTGTAAAGAATAGTAGGTCAGACATTCCTGTCTGACCGAACAGACAAGAATGTCTGTTCTACCATTTAGTAACCCCGCCTTGCCCTCTCCGAATTTGTCCAGAATGGATCCATTCGGAGATCCATAGGAAAGGCGGGTAAAGTGTAGAGACGCATGGCTATGCGTCTATACGAGCTTCTCTCCTTCTTTTGACCAAGCCAAATACATACTGAAACACAATGCCAACCGCCGCCAAAACACCTAAAACCCAGCCGACAGTAGGATTGAATTTAAAAGGCCAGATGACGCACACGGCGTACACCAAAGCGCCTCAAAGCACTGCCGCTACTAATGTTCCGAATGCTTTAAATAATTCACGCATTTACTTGCCTCATACTTCCTCAGTGCTGTCGGGAGTTACCTTCCGACAGGTGTCGGGTGGTAACACCTGACACCACTACAAAAATAAAATTTAAATAGTCTATTCTTCCCTTCGACTCTTCCAACAAGCATAAAGGAATTCAGATATAATTCTTGCAACATTAACCGCTAAAATAGCATGTCTATCAGAAGGTTTATAATACTTGCTTTTAGATTTTCCATGAGCATCACTCATCACATTCCTTAAATTTGATAATCCGTTCACAATAGAAATAATTCCAGATAGAATCTGCTTAAAACAATTCTCTTGATATGTAGCCGGGTCCATTTTCAACACTTTATATACTTCTTTGTATAGTTTTATTAAATCTCCATCAGACTTATAAGGAATTTTACTTTCTTCCAAAATATAGAG
>JAZDLB010000274.1:0-7968 GCA_043802565.1 Candidatus Zixiibacteriota bacterium
ATTTCTCTTCAACTATTAGGGATAAAGAGTTACCTTTAGATGTCGATTAATTGATATAGAGTTAAAATAAGGTATGGTTAAGAGATATGCAGATAACTAAAAATCCTTTTATTTTAAGTCTTCTCAGGGAATTCGATTCAACCATTAGAAGGCTCTCTATCTATCCACCGGATCATCCTGCAGTGAAAACTTCCCTTCAGAATACCTTTGAATTGTTCCAGGAGTTTTTTAAAGGTAAGAGCGAGATTACACTGGGTCGAGTGGAAAACAAACTGGTTTTGGAGGAAGAAAGCCTGGAAACTAATGCCATCTCTGATAGGGTCTGGAATACGCTGGAAAAGCAAAAGATTAAAAGTATCAGCTTTAGCCAGGGTATAAATAAAGATGAGCTAAGGTCATTTTTAGAATATTTTCTGAAAAAAGAAGAAGAGGAGCTAAATTCTTATTTTCAAAAAAACAAGATCACACATATAAAGTTAAATCGAATGCGGTATGAGGTGGTCTTAGAGGATGAAAAGGTGGTTAAAGCGGATGAGATAGAAAATGTGAGCCTGAAATCTGAACTCTCTAAAGTCATCCGAACTCGCCCGGATCTTTTGAAAGATATATTGTTAGGAAAGTCTATAGATGAAGAAAGGTTGAGAATTGCATTTAAAGAGGCTGGCTTTTCCTCCTCTGGGGTTGGGGGAGAAGGTTATGGGGAGAGTGGTTCGGGAATGGGCAGTGGGGGGATAGATATTAAACAGATGATGGAAGATCTTAAAAATGAGGTCAATTATCTTTCGGATGATGAAATCCTTACGCTTTTGACTTACAGTTTAAAGCAGAGCTTAAAAGATATTCCTGAGGATAAAAGCTCCTCTCCGGAAGCGCTGGAGATGGTCAAAAATATTTTAGAGAAAAGAGATAAGCAAAGGCTTTTGCCAAAACTCAAGGAGCTGTTATCCGGTTACGGGATAATCGATGAGAAATATTTTGACCTTTTGATCGATGAAACTTTTCAGAAAAAAGAGGGGGTTATCTCTAAATCGCTTGAGTTTTTAGAGGAGCTGGGGAAAAACAGAATAGAGGAAGAAGGTTTAGAGGAGAGGATAAAGACGATAGTTGGCTCTCCAGATGAAAAGCTCAAAAAGAAGATAATCGATTCCTTAGCGGATAAACTTGATTCTGCAGATGAAAAACTCAGGCGTGATTCGATTTTAGCTCTTAAAAAGATGATTGAAATATCAATCTCAGAAGAAAAAGAGGAGGATTTCGTATATATTAGGGAAAAGCTGGAAGGGCAGTTTGATAACCAATTAGTCTCTATAAGGTTTTATCGAGGATATTTTCAGCTCTTATTGCCAATCTTCACCCAGTTAGCCAAGGTTGGAAATTTGAAGGAGCTAAAAAAAATAATGGAGAAAATTCAGATCACGACTCAAACTGAACAAAGAATGCCTGAAATCCAGAGATTAAAAGAAGATTTTATGAAGCAGGTTTCTTCCAGAGAGAATCTGGATCTCTTGATCCAGTCGCTTTTCACTGGTTTCCATACTCACAAAGGAAAAGAGATAGAAGAGCTCATAAAGAACTTAGATAAAGAAAAAGTTTCTCAGAAACTTATAGAGATATTCACAGTGGAGGAGCGCAGTATTCGTCTATGGGTTTTAAGGGTTTTAAGCAATCTGGGAGAGGATTCAGTTGAAACCATTTCGAGTTTCCTCACCTCTAAGGAGAACTTCAAAAGGAGCAAAGATGCGCATATCTTAGAAGAAGAGTCCTGGTATAAGGTGAGGAATGCGCTTTTCGTTTTAGGAAATATCGAAAGTCCCAAGACGGTAGACCTTTTATTTGAATTTGCGAAGGATCCAGATCCAAGGGTGAGAATGGAAGTCTTAAAAGCCATAGAAAAAAATAAAGGTGAGAAGGTAAATCGGATTTTAATTGAGCTCCTTAAAGACCAAGAGGATGAAGTTTGCAAAAAGGCTTTGAATCTGATCAGTCTTTCAAAGGATAAAGAGTTCGTTCCCGGATTAAAGGAGATTTTTTTCAATAATTCATCAGACCGAAAAAGGATTCTTTCCATTATGGTTAAGATAGGGGCGAAGGAATCCAGGGATTTTGTTCTGAAGGTAGCTATAGACGATAACTTCATTCCGGGGAATATTTCCAAAAAGGAAAAAGAAGAACTTCAAATAAATGCTTTGAATCTCCTGGAGAAAATTGGAGATGAAGAGTGTTTTCAGGCTTTAAAAGAGTTTGTGCGAAAAAGGAAAAAAGGTATTTGGGGGAGGTGGAGTCGGGATGAGGTGACAGAAAAAGCTCAAAAGGTCCTATCTTGTAAAGATAAGGAAATCAACAATTCCCAACTTTGAAAAATCAAGTTCCGGCAAGTTAGATGAGAAAATATTTTACCTGGGCGATATTTATTTTTTTACTCTTTTTACCCTTAGAGGTGTTCCCCCAGTATTATTTTGGTAAAAATAAAGTTCAATATACCCGCTTTGAGTGGGAGGTTTTGACCACCGAGCATTTCAATGTTTATTTTTACGTAGAGGAAAAAGAGATTGCAGAAATTGCAGCTAAGATAGCTGAGGATGGTTACAATTATCTGCAGGACCGGTTCAATTATCATATAGCCAAGAAAATTCCCCTTATTATCTACAGCTCACCTAATTATTTCGAGCAGACCAATGTGATTCCAAACCTGTTGCCGGAAAATGTGGCCGGGTTTACCGAGTTTTTCAAGGGGCGGATGGTAATCCCTTTTGACGGATCCTATTCTTCTTTTAAGCATACCATTCAGCACGAGCTGGTTCATGTTTTCACTTTTGAAAAACTCTACTTCGTGATGAAACTTCACCGACGCTATAATTATGTAGAGCCACCTTTATGGTTTCAAGAAGGGTTAGCCGAACACTGGTCTGGAAAGGTCGATTCTGAGGCAGAGATGATAATCAAAGACCTGGTTATCTCCGGAAAGCTGGTGAAAATCGAGCATATGGGAGAGATAGCCGGCTCTTACCTGATGTATAAAGAAGGAGAGTCTTTCTGCAGTTTTATAGAAGAAAGATACGGGGATGAACGTCTCTCCCTTTTCTTTGACAATTACTGGAAGGGAGGGAATTTTTCAGAAGTGGTGGAACTGACTTTCAGTAAAAGTCTAAAAGAATTGGGAGAGGAATGGGAATATCATCTGAAGAAAAAATATTTTCCCCAGATCTCCTCTGGAGACCTGCCGGATCGGGTGGCTACTCAACTCACCTTCGATGGTTTTAATGTGAAGCCCACCTTAGTTCCATACAAGCACAAAGGTAAAGTTGAGGACTGGGTTGTGTTTAAATCTAATAAATTAGGTTATTCCAGCTTATATCTTATGTCGCCCCGGGGGGAGAAGGAAAAGCTTTTCACCCTGGTGAAAGGTGAAAGGTCTCCCCAGTTTGAGTCTTTGCATCTTTTAGAGAGCAAGGTGGATGGTTCACAGGATAGCCGGATAGTCTTTGTCTCCAAGAGCAAGGGAAAAGACATATTATATTTTTATGACCTGAAAAAGATGAAGGTGGTCCGGCGCCAAAGCTTTGATTCTTTGGTCAGTTTATCTTCACCGGCCTGGTCTTGTGACAATATGAAAATAGTTTTCAGCGGGGTGGATAAAAAGGGATATACTGACCTTTATATATATTATCTGCTCGAAGACTCACTGACACGTTTAACTGAGGATCTATATCAGGAAAAGGACCCGACCTGGTCTAAAGATGATAAAACTATAGTTTTTTCCTCGGATCGAACTTTTTATGGACAGGAAGGTTTTCAAAACCTATTTTCGATTGAAGTTTCAACTGGAGAAATTAAACAGCTTACTTTTGCTAAAGCCCACGATTTGAACCCCACCTTTACAAAAGAGAGAGAAAAGCTTTTATTCACCTCGGACCGGGAAGGAGCTTTTAATCTTTATTCTCTGGACTCCTCCGGGATAAAAAGGTTGACCCGATTTTTAACCGGGGGTTTTGATCCAGCTGCGGGCAAAGAAGAAAAAGAATTATATTTCTCCGGTTATCGGGATTACAATTTTCATATCTACAAATTCTCGGTGAATGATTCTCTGGCTGAGTTTTTAGGACAAGATAAAGATAGTCTGAAATTAAGCTGGGCTCTAGAGAAGATCTCTGGAGAATATACCAGGGGAGTGATTAAATATGAGAACGATTATTCATTTGACATAGCCCAGTCAGCTATATCTTACGATGCAGTCTATGGGACGGTAGGCGGTCTGCAGTTAGCCCTGACCGATATGTTAGGTAATCATCAGTATTTTTTCCTTTTGAGCAATACTGCCAGGACCAAATCTGAGTTTTTTTCCAGTTTTAACTTCGGGGTGACCTATTTGAATCGAACCACAAGGCTTAACTATGGATTCGGGGTCTATCATCTTTATGATGAATATTATGATGATTATTATGGTTTCTTCAAGGAAAGGCAATATGGAGGACTTTTCTTTGCCAACTATCCAATCTCCAAGTTTCAGCGGATAGAATCCAGTTTCTTCTTAAGGCAGTCGGATAAGGATTTTTATGTTTTTGGAAGGAAAAGGAATGTGCTCCTTTCCACCAACTACCTCTCCTGGATCAAAGATACGAGTTTATGGGATCTGACTGGTCCTATAGATGGAATCAGGTTTAATCTTACTCTCGGACTTACCCTGAGCTGGGATGAGCTACAGGTTTACAATCGAATTATTTTAGCTGATTTTAGAAAATATCTGCGGCTGGGGAAGAACAGTTGTTTGGCCCTAAGGTTAATGGGTTTTTCCTCTTCAGGCACTGAGCCTCAGAGGTTACATTTAGGTGGGAGCTGGAGTCTGAGAGGGTATGATCGCAAAGCTTTTTATGGGAAAAGACTTGTTTTGATAAATAACGAACTACGTTTTCCCCTGATCGATAATCTGATAATTGGCTTCCCCTTTGGCAAAATAGGTTTTGAGGCTATCCGGGGTGCATTCTTTTTCGATGCCGGGAATGCCTGGGAAGACCATTTTGATCAGTTATATGGCAGTTTTGGGACTGGATTCCGGATCAGCTTTGGATATGTGATAGTTTTGAGATTTGATTTCGCCAAGAAAACAGATTTCAAGTCGGTTTCCAGGGAAACAGTGTTCGATTTCTTTTTTGGCTGGAACTTTTAGATAAAGGCAGAAAGAATGGGGTTTAATCTGTGGTTAGGTAGATCCCTTTTCGGAATGAAAATTATTAAAAGAGCATTCGTCATTTTTATTTTCCTTTTTTGGGGCTGTGCCTCAAGTTTAAAATTCCCACGAGTGGATTTCAAGGAAAAAGATTCAGATTGGAGAAGCTTCAGGTATGACCAGATTAATCAGACAATAAGGGATTTTGATATCTCTCTACCACTTAAACTTCTCTGGAAGAAGAAGGTCGGACCAAGCTACTCCACTCCTTTGATCTTGGGGGGGATGATAATCATCGGGACTTTAGAGCAGAAGTTAGTCTTTTTAGATTTTAACACAGGTGAAAAGTTAGGCTCTTATTCCCTGGATTTTCCACTAACTATTACCCCCTGTGCAGATGAAAGTGTCCTCTATTTTAATGGGGGAAAGGAGAATTCAAATCTTTTTGCCCTGAACTTAAAAAGTGGTGCTCTGGTCTGGAAGAAAAGATTAAAAGATATAAGCTCCTCACCGATAATGATAAAAGGAGGGCTTTTCGTAGCTACAGAAAGGGGGGAATTTCTATCATTGAATAAAATTAATGGAGAGGAATTCTGGAAACATACAGTTGGTGATTTTATATATTCGGCTGCGGCTTTTTCCGGGGAAGCTTTATACTTTGGAGCAGGAGATGGTAAAATCTATTCCCGGGACATTAACTCCGGGAAGCAAATCTGGAGTTATGAGACTGAAGGGGCAATTTATGCCTCACCCGGTATCGAGGAAAAAACTCTCTACCTGGGTTCTGCGGATGGTTACTTTTATGCCTTAGATTTATCTTCAGGGGAACTTCTCTGGAAATTCAAAACCAGAGGGAGTGTTCATTCTTCAGCTGTCCCGGTTAAAGGGAGGGTCTATTTTGGCTCGAATGATGGTCATCTTTATGCCCTGTCCTCAAAAAGTGGAGAACTGGTCTGGAGTTTTGAGACCGATGGTCCAATTCACTCTTCACCTCTTTTAATCGGAGATAAAATTTTCTTTGGGTCTCTGGATGGTAATTTTTACGGAGTGAATAGTTTAAAAGGTGAGATGGTTTTTAAATATAAGACCGGAGGAATGATCTATGCCTCGCCCTCTTTTTCTGAAGGAAAGATACTAATCCCCTCTATGGATGGCTATCTTTACTGTTTTAGTGGAAAGGAATGAGAAAAATGTTATTCGATTTTTCATTACTTAAAAGGGAAGACCTGGAGTTAGACTTAAGGGAATTGGGGAAAGAGATCTTAAGGGAGCTTTTCTTATCCTCACGCCGCCTGGCACTATATACCCAGGAGCATCCAGCGGAGGAGGATTTATCTAAAAAACCTTTTAACTGGATGAAGAAGCTTTTCCGCATAAGGAGCTACTTCGATTTCCACCTTTATCAGGAGAAATTTTACGCTATGGGTATTCCTCTTAAGGATGAGGTTTTCATACGAGGGTTGAGAACTGAACTTTCCAAATTCGGGTTAGGCAGCGTTTATATCTATGGCCAGGTTACTTCAGATGAACTAAACATATTTTTAAGAAGGTTGAGTGAGAAACTCTGGCCCTTACCTAAAAATCTAAATTTGCAGAGGTTCTTAGAAGAGAAGAGAATCAATTCTATCCGGGTGAAAAAATCAGAGCCAGGGGATACCTTCTTAGAAGAAAGCATCTCCTTAGTGGAAAAATGTGATGATTTTGAAGTTAAGACTTTTGCCAGAATTTCGCTACAACAAGACCCACAGTTGATGTTAGACCTATTGTTAAGAAAGATCAGAAAAGATATAGACCTGGAAGGGAAACTTAAGTTTGATTTCAGGCTTAAGGTTTTTCTATCTATTCTGCTGGAGGAGTTCTCTAAATTACCCAGGGAAAAAGTGAAGGAGCTTTTAGGAAACGAGTTTGCCAGAAAAGATTGGGAACAGATATCTCAGGATGAGGAATATTTAGAGGGGGTGAAGAATTTAGTCAAAGCTTTTATCCATCATCCGGAAAGGGATTACCTTTTTAGTGAGTTGAAGGATGTCTTTGTGCACCAGGGTGCGCCGGAGGATTTTTTTGAAAAGGCTTTAGATGAAAGCGCCTTGCTCAAGATCAAGACCTTAAGGGACTCTGAGCTGGTTTTAGATAAACTCATCTCTGGAGAAGCCAGGGCGGAAGAGGAGGAGAGCCTTAAAAATCTTTTGATTAGGCTTATTAATTTAAATCAGGTGGAGAGGCTAAAGCAAACAACTGATGCTCTCTGGCAGAATCTTTTTTCAGAAAAGGAAAATTTACGTCAAACCTCTTTCTTCTGGCTTAAAACTTTTTCTTCTTTCTTCCTGAAATATTCCAAAGAGCTTTTCCGGTTTTTTGTCCAGGAGATGCTTTCCTATAAGGATCGGACCGATTCTCAGTATTTTCAGCTTTTAGAAAACTGTGCCGGGCAGTCGATAATATCCCGCGAATACGGACAATTTAATAAGATCATTCAGGAACTTAAATCTGATCTGGGAAGGGAGCATTCGCCGGAAAAAGAGGAACGGTATATTAAAATCGTTCAGAGTTTTGCCCGGGACCAGATCATCCAGCAGTTGGTGGAGGAGATAAAAAGTAAAAGAAAGGAGGTCTGGGAGAAAGTAGGGGAGGCGCTGATTCTAATCGGGGGAGAAAAAATTGCTCAAGCTTTAGAACCCCTTCTAACCGATCCGGATAGAACCATAAGGCAGGTGGTTTTAAAGATTGCCGGAGGTGGTTTAGGGGAAGCCGGGGCTAACTATTTCTCCAGAATAATTCAGGATGATTCCAATTTCCAGCGAGAC
>JAZDLB010000275.1:0-2974 GCA_043802565.1 Candidatus Zixiibacteriota bacterium
CATCCAAATTAAGATTTATAAGTTTTTTATCTAATTTATTCAGGAATTCAGGAAATATCTCCGCTATATTTTTTCCTGCATAACTGGAAGAAACCAGATGAACCAATTCCACCTTTTGATGATTCATTAATATTTTTACTAATTCTTTCCCCGCATAACCTGTTGAACCAATTACGCTTATCTTTATTTTTTTCATTCTATTTTCACCTCATCTGAACACAAAATAAAAAATCCCGTCCCTGATAATCTCTTTATCGATTATCATAAGGGACGAGATTGATAAAATCTCCCGTGGTGCCACCCGGGTTGAGTAAATAATTATCCCTCTCTTAAAACAAAAAATCCCGCCCCCTTGACAATCTTCATTATCACAAAAGGACGAGATGAAATCTCGCGGTACCACCTGGGATTGGATAAATTATTTACCCCACTCATTAAGTTTTTAAAGGTAACCAACCTATTATTATTGAGGCTCTCTTTTCGGTCATCTTTTTTAAGATACTTTCACCAAATGTATCTTTCTCTTTTTAATTTAAAAAATGACTTACTTTCCTCGTTAAAATATTCTTTTTTAATATTGAAAGTTATAATACATTAAAATTTTACTATTGTCAAATTTTTTTCACCATTCTCTATGAAGAAGAAGGTGGCCATATTTTTCGCCACTCATCTTGAATCCCTTTCATCTAAAACTGCTGAGACTAAATCTACAACCTGTAGAGGACTTTCAGCTACAGGAATAGAAAACTTCTGAAAAGTCTTTATCTTTTCTTCGGCTGTACCTGTTCCTCCAGAGATTATAGCTCCTGCATGTCCCATTCTTTTTCCTGGAGGAGCTGTCTTTCCTGCAACTAAAGCAATAACGGGCTTTCTCATTTTTAAATGGATAAATTTTGCTGCTTCTTCCTCATCAGTTCCCCCAATTTCGCCAATTAAAACAATTGCTTTAGTTTGAGAATCTTCTTCAAAAAGTTCAAGAATATCAATAAAAGAAGAACCGATTACCGGATCCCCTCCAATACTTACACAGGTTGACTGGCCAAAATCATTTTTAGTCAAATTATAAACCACCTCATAAGTAAGAGTGCCACTTCTGGAGACTACCCCTAAATTTCCCTCTTTATGGATAGAACCGGGCATAATCCCTACTTTTGCCTTCCCCGGGCTAATTACTCCAGCACAATTAGGCCCAATTAACTTTGAACCCTTTTGGTTCACGTAATAACAGGCTTTAACCATATCCAAAGTAGGGATACCTTCTGTAATACAAACTATGAGTTTTATTCCGGCATCTGTTGCTTCATAGATAGCCTCAGTAGCAAATCGAGCAGGAACATAAATAATGGACGTATTTGCCGCCATATCTCCAACAGCTTCTTTAACTGTATCATAAACAGGAACCCCTTCTATTTGTTGTCCCCCTTTGCCTGGAGTTACCCCTGCAATTACCTTTGTTCCATAATCTAACATCTGCCGCGTATGAAAACTTCCCTCTCTGCCGGTTATGCCTTGAACTAATAAACGCGTATTAGAATTAACCAGTATACTCAACTTTTCACCACCTCCATCGCTTTTTTTGCTGCCTCATTCATAGTAGCTGCTAAGAAGATTCCTTTTATACCCTTCAGCTTTTTTCGACCTTCTTCTTCATTGGTTCCAGTAAGCCTAATAATTAAAGGTAAGTTCATCTCTCTCTTAGAGAGAGCTTGAATAAGGCCTTCGGCAACAATATCACATCTGGTGATTCCACCAAATATATTAACCAGAACAGCCCTCACCTGCTTATCGGATAAAACAATATCCAGCGCCTTACCTACCTGTTGTGAACTTGCTCCTCCTCCTACATCTAAAAAATTAGCTGGCTCGGCTCCGTAATGTTTTACCAGATCCATAGTAGCCATAGCTAAACCGGCTCCATTTACTATGCAGCCAATATTTCCCTCGAGTCTAACATAGCTTACCCCTGCTTCTTTTGCTCTCACCTCAAGAGGGTCTTCTACCTCTAAATCCCTTAAGCTACTTATTTCTGGGTGTCTGTAGAGAGCATTATCATCAAATATAATCTTGGCATCAAGGGCAAAGAGAGACCCTTCTTCGGTAATTACTAAAGGGTTTACCTCTACCAAAGAAGAGTCCATTTCTTCAAAAATACGGTAAAGACCGGAAAGGATTTTAGCTATCCCTTTAACTAAGTTTTTATCTTTAGTGAGAGCTGAGGCAAGTTCGTTGGCCTCGTGGCTTTTAAATCCAAGTAAGGGGTTGACATAAAATTTAAATATTTTCCCAGGATTGGTTCTGGCTACCTCTTCTATATCTATTCCCCCAGCAGGGCTTACCATAACCACAACCCTTTTTTGAGCTCTATCTACGGTTACTCCTAAATAATACTCCTCTTTAATAGATACAGACTCCTTGACAAACACTCTTTTAACTAAAATACCCTTAAGTTTAGAGTTTAAAATCCTCTCAGCTGCCCTATAAGCTTCCTCTGGAGTAGAAGCAAGCTTTATACCTCCCGCCTTTCCTCTTCCTCCTACCAACACTTGCGCTTTTACGACTACGGGTCTACCCAGCTTTTCAGCTATTTTTTTAACTTCTTCACTTGTTTTAGCAACCTCACCCCAAGGAGAAGGTATTCCCCTCTTAATAAAAATCTCATAAGCATGGAATTCGTAAATCTTCATTTTTCACCCCCATCCATTAAAATCGAAAGATATTCAGAAACATTATAGATCTTAATATTTTGCTTTCTTTTCTTAGCGTTCTTGAAATTATGTAAACAAGAGAAGCATTCAGTAAGAAGAATATCGGCTTTCTTATCTATCGCTTCTTTCAATCTATCTTTTGCCATATCAATGGAAAGCCTTGTAAAGGTTCCCCTTACACCTCCACCAGCACCACAGCAGTAAGCATTCTCGCGGTTTTTTTCCATTTCTACGAAATGAGGAGCAAACTTTTTAATCATCTCTCTTGG
>JAZDLB010000276.1:0-5871 GCA_043802565.1 Candidatus Zixiibacteriota bacterium
CCACCTTTCCGGAGAACGGAACTGAGCCGGAGGAGCTGGTTAGAAGTGTGGACCAGGCTCTATATTTAGCTAAAGGTAAAGGTAAGAACTTAATCTGCTCTCTTTAAGGAGAAAAGTGGATAAATTGAGGCTTGGTCAAATCTTTTGTCTGGGATATCAGGGATTAGAACCTTCAGTTGAGTTTACAAACTTAGTCCAGAAGTATAACCTGGGTGGAGTAATCCTTTTCTCTCGGAATATAGATACAAAAGAAAAAATTAAAGAGAAGATTGAACTACTGCAAAGAAGATCTGAAATCCCACTCTTGGTAATGATAGATCAGGAAGGGGGTAGAATAAACCGAATCACGGATAATTTCCCTCTTTTCCCGGCTAATAAATTTTACGGAGATAATAAGGACAAAAATGGGGTGCATAAAGCTTACAGTCAAACTGCTAAAGAATTAAAGAGATTAGGCATTAACGTAAATTTAGCTCCAGTTGTGGATGTGCTAACCAACCCTTCTAATTCGGTAATAGGGGATAGGTCTTTTGGCTCCGATCCAGAATTGGTAGCAGAATTTTCTAAGATCGCTATTCAATCCATCAGAGAAGAAGGGGTTTTAGCCTGTGCTAAACATTTTCCCGGAATAGGGGACATCTCAGAAGACCCTCATGGAACTTTGCCTTACAATTCCAATCTTAAAGAGAGATTTGAGAAGATAGACTTTCTCCCCTTTAAAACAGCTATATCCTGTGAGGTAGATTTTATAATGAGCACACATCTTTTTGCTACTGAGCTGGATCCTATCTTTCCAGCTTCCCTTTCAAAAAAAATCTGTTCAGAGATTTTAAGGGAGGAGCTAAATTTCAAAGGGGTTTTGCTCAGCGATGATATGCAGATGAAAGCTATAAAGGGAAACTATCCCTTAGAAGAAGCCTGCCTTATATCTTTTGAAGCCGGGAACGATATGATTTTACTGGCTGAAAACTTAGAGGAACAGACAAAGGTGATAGAACACTTTGAAAAAAAGTTAAAAGATAAAGAATTAAACCTATCTCGATACTCTGAGGCAATAAACAGGATTATTACTTTAAAAGAAAAAAGATTGAAATAGAGGCTTAATTGAACCTGAAAAGACTTTTAGAAAAGAAGAAAATAAAAGTTATAGGTCTTATGTCCGGGACCTCAGCCAATGGAATAGATGCCTGCTTAGTTGAAATTGAAAGAATAAATTCCAGCCTTAAAATAAAACAGCTTGGTTTCAGAACCTTTAGTTTCCCGGATTCTCTTCAAAGGAAAATCATAAAGGTATCCGACCCTGGTTATCAGGATGTCGACGAGACCATCAGGCTGGATTTTCTTTTAGGAGAGTATTTCGCCAGTACCGCTAAAAAGATGGCTGAAACTTGTGATCTCGAAATAAAAGATATAGACCTTATCGGCTCGCACGGTCAGACCGTAAGACATCTTCCATCCTTTAAGAAAATGGGCAACTATATGGTTAGAGGGACCCTTCAAATAGGGGAACCCATGATAATCTCAACCCGAACCGGTATTGTAACTGTGGCTGATTTCAGAAGAAAAGATATTGCCCGGGGTGGAGAAGGTGCCCCGCTTACTCCTTTAGCCCATTACTATCTTTTCCATAAAGAAAAGAAAGCTCAAGGAATTTTGAACCTAGGAGGAATTGCTAACCTTACTTTTTTGCCCAGAGGTAAAAGTAGAAAAAAAGTGTGGGGTATGGATCTTGGTCCCGGGAATATGCTCATAGACAATCTAATGAGAAGATATTTTAATAAGAACTTTGACAAAGACGGAAACACTGCTTTTAAGGGAAAAGTCGTCAATCCAATCTTGGACGAACTTCTGAAAAAAACTCTTTTACTTCTGGAAAAAAAGAAAAGCCTGGGCCGAGAAGATTTCGACCAGGAATTTACCAACGACTTTATCAGGGGATGTAGAAAATATTCTGCCAAGCCTGAGGATCTTGTAACCACAGCCAGTGAGCTTACCGTTAGATCGATCCATCGAAATTATAACAAGTTTTTCAAGAAAAAAGCTAAAATAGAGGAGCTAATCCTCTGTGGAGGTGGAGCTTTAAACCGGTATTTATTCTTAAGGATTAAAGAGCTTTTCTATCCGGCTAAGGTCTATTTATCAGATGATCTGGGATATAACCCTCTAACCGTTGAACCGATCTCTTTTGCCATCTTTGCCTTTCTTACCTTATCACCATTGCAGGGAGATGTCCCAGAATTAGCCAGAGCCGGAAAAACCATAATCTCAGGGAAAATATGCTTACCTTAAAGCCACGAAGAATAAGAACTTTCGGGATTAAGCTCGGTTTAATCCTTATTTCCATTTTCATATATAACTGTGCCCAGATGCCTTTTTACCGAGAGGAGTCCTATTATCGCCGGCTAAAAATACCGAGCGTTAAGGTGAAGCTCTTAGATACTAAAGAAAATCTGGAGGTAGCACCTGCTGGCTCATTTGTCATCCGTTGTTATTTTCAAAAAGATGAGAAGAAAAGCACCGAGTATTTCTCCTCTGCCCCCATCTGGTTAAAAGTAAATACCGAAGGGATAACCTTAGGGGCAAAAGGGCAAAAGGAATTAGAAAGTAAACTGCAGAGAATATTTTTTGAACCAAGGGGTGATAAGCAGTGGTTCAATTTAAATGGAAAAAGATACAGAGGGTTATTAGAGATTAGTTATTCGCCAGAAGATAGTTCCGCTTTAGCTTTAAATCTAATTTTTGTGGAGGATTATTTAAAGGGAGTCCTTCCTGGGGAAATAGGAAAGTGGGGTGAAAAAGAGTTTGAAGCTTTAAAGGCTCAAGCTATAGCGGCTAGAACCTATGCTCTTTACTCTTCAGGGAGCTATAGAGAAAAAGGGTATGACCTAGAGTCAACTGTAGCGGATCAGGTCTATCTGGGAGTAGATTCTGAGAACAAATTATCTAATCTGGCAATTAAAAAGACTAAAGGGATGATCTTAATTTATAACGGTAAACCGATCAAAGCACATTATCATGCCAATTGCGGCGGCTGGACCGAAAGGATAGAGGAGGTCTGGAACAAACCACCAGAGACTTATCTTAATTCATACGGGGACAACGGCTTTTGTTCCTGGGCAAAAAACGCAAGCTGGGAGGAAGGCTGGTCAGAAGAAGAATTAGAAGAGATTGTAAATACTTATATTACGTCTTATCAGGAATTACCCCAGGGAGGGATCGGAAAGATTTTGGACCTGAAGGTCCTGGAAAGATCTCCCTCAGGTAGAATTTCTTTTTTAGAGTTAAGAACCGATAAATATGTTATCAGACTGGAAAAGGATAATATCAGATGGGTCTTGAGGAGAAGAAATCCACCTCATCCTATTCTTCCCAGTACCTTTTTCGATATATATCTACAGAGAGACGCATCTGACCAACTGGAAAAGATTATCTTCAAAGGTTCTGGAAACGGGCATGGCGTGGGTATGTGCCAGACCGGAGCTATCGGAAGAGCTCAGGCTGGACAGAGCTACCGGGCAATTCTTTCGCATTATTATAGGGGAGCAAAAATAGTTAAGCTCTACTGAATCATTTCTTTTTTAAAAAAATTTAAAAAAATACTTGACAACCAAGCTTGCCTTTCTTTAAATTCTTAAAACTTTAGATGTTAGAATGTGATTATCTAAAAAGGGAATTTTAACTTAACGGAAGGAGGGGGTGATACCCGACCGAAAAATAAGTTTTTAAACCGGGGCAAGTTTCAGATCTAAAACTTTTAAACAGGAGGTAAGAAAGTGAAAAAACTAACCTGGCTATTCGGAGTAACAGTGTTAGTTCTTACATTGAGCGTTGTATCATACCCCATGGAGATGAAGGGTATGGTTGGATTAGGAGCACAGGGTGGTCTGTGGAAACCGATCTTGACTGACCATTCTGATATCTGGATTGTAGGACCTCAGGGGGGAGTAACTCTTAAATATGGCATTCTGAAGAACTTAGCCATTGGTATAACTGGAACCTATAATTACACCTGGGAGGCAGACCTTAAGGATAAAGTAGAAGACGGAGCTGGATTTGCCTTTTCCAAGAGAGATTCCCTCTGGACTACTAATGAAAATATACTGATCGAGGCCGCCGTCTACTATTACTTTATGCCAGACAAGAAATTCACCCCCTATATCTTTGGCGGAGGTGGCATCTCTATCTGGAAGTGGAAATGGTATGATGGTACAGCTGTGTATTTCCCTACAAAAACATATGCTACAGATTCTTCTGTGTTTGAAATAAAAGACCAGGAGATAACTGCTTTAGTAGGTTTAGGGATCGAGTATTATCCTATAGAGAATCTGGGCATCAACATCGGTGGCAGGTTCCATTATCTCACCCATCTTTTAACCAGCTTCAAAGATAACAAAGATGTAGTTGGAACAGAGATAGGTGAATTAGACCTACCTCAAGGAATCCCGGAAGCTTTTGTCGGCATATCTTACTATTTTGGAAAACCCAAGGATACAGACAAGGATGGAGTGGCAGATAAAATTGACCAGTGTCCAGATACACCTTTAGGCTGTTTAGTTGATGCTAATGGTTGTCCCACAGATGCGGATAACGATGGGATCTGTGATGGCTTGGATAAATGCCCGGATACTCCCAAAGGTTGTAAGGTGGATGCGACTGGCTGTCCCACAGATGCAGATGGAGACGGTGTTTGTGATGGGTTAGATAAGTGTGCTGGAACTGCAAAAGGTGTAAAGGTCGATGCGACCGGTTGTGAATTAGATGAAGACGCAGATGGAGTATTTGATTCCAAGGATAACTGCAAAGGGACTTTAAAAGGATGCAAGGTAGATGCAAGCGGTTGTCCCACCGATGCAGATATGGATAAGGTCTGCGATGGTCTGGATAAATGCCCGGATACTCCGGCTGGTATAGAAGTTGATGCTTCTGGCTGCCCAAAGGTTAAGCCAATTGAAGAGAAGATAACTCTGCATATAGTTTATAAACCAGGTAGCGCAGAAATCGATGAAGCTAACAAGATTACTCTGGATGATCTGGCTGCAAGGCTTACGACTTATAAAGATGTGAAAATCGAGGTAGGTGGCTATACGGATAATACTGGAACCGCTACTGCCAATAAGAAGCTTTCCCAGAAGAGAGCGGATAAGGTTAAAGATTATCTCATTTCCAAGGGAGTTGAAAAAGATAGAATAACCTCAGTGGGTTATGGCGCCACCAATTTCATAGCGGACAACGGAACTGAAGAGGGAAGACAGCAGAACCGCAGAGTGGAAATCGTTCAGAAGTAGTTATCTTTCTTCTAAGTGATTTAGGTAGGGGCGGGGTAATCCCGCCCCTATTGTTTTTTAAATTTTTTTGATCTCTCCCAAAGTTCTCGTAGGCGTCCGCCTGAGGCGGACCAGCCCCGCAGTGTGAGTTTTTCCGAGGTTTCTTTACACTTTTTTTCCGAATTTGGATCCTGTGGACTTGGATTTTTCCCAGAGAAAATCGAGCTCTTTTAAGCTGGTTTCTTTTAAAAACCTTTTGCTTCTGGACAACTTTTCTTCGATATAGTTGAACCTTTTTATAAATTTTTTAACAGCTTTTCTTAAGGCAAGCTCAGGATTTATCTTAAGGTGCCGGGATAAATTTACCAGGGTGAAGAGGATGTCTCCCAATTCATCTTCGATCTTTTTCTTATTCTTGGAGCGGTAAGCTTTTTTGAACTCGTTCAGCTCCTCATTTAACTTAGGCAAAATATCTTCACTTCTCTGCCAGTCAAAACCATACCTCCCCACTTTTTCCCCAACCCGGTAGGCTTTAAGTAAAGCAGGGAAAGTTTTTGGTATCCCGGATAAGACCGATTTATTATTTGAGGTGGCAAGTTTTATATGT
>JAZDLB010000277.1:0-4433 GCA_043802565.1 Candidatus Zixiibacteriota bacterium
TATCAGGGGAGCTCAATTGGGCGCAGAAGTCACTCTGATTGAGAAAAAGGAGGTTGGCGGCACCTGCTTAAATGTCGGCTGTATCCCTACTAAAACCTTAACCTCTACCGCTCACCTTTATACCCTTATGAAGAAATCTTCCAGCTGGGGCATAGAGGCTGGTTTTCCCAGTTTAAACTGGGATCAGGTGATGAGGAGAAAAGAACAGGTAGTGAGAAGACTGGTCAATGGAGTAAAATTTCTTTTGAAGGAAAGAAAGGTTAACCTGATCTTGGGTTCTGCTTCATTTTTAGATGAGAAAACATTATTGATAAAAAAAGCCGATGGGGAAATAGAAAAGCTTCAGGTAGATAAAATCCTGATTTCTACCGGTTCAGTTCCAATCGAGCTGCCGGTTTCAGGAACAGATTTAGATGGTGTGGTTGATAGCACTAAAGCTTTATCTTTTGAGGAAGTGCCCAAAACCCTTCTGATCGTGGGAGGTGGATATATCGGTTGTGAATTTGCCTCAATCTATCATTCCTTCGGCACTGAGGTAACCATAGTGGAGATGCTTCCCCAGATACTTCCTGGCGAGGATGAGGAGATAGTCTCTTTGCTCCGAAGGAAATGGGAAAAAGAAGGGATAAAAATCTATACGGAATCCAGAGTTACTGGTATCTATTCAAAAGATGCTGAAACCAGGAAAGTAAAAATCTCAACTCCGAAAGGTGAGCTCGAAATCTTATCTGAAAAAGTACTAATTTCCGTGGGTCGAAAGGCTTATACCTCCGGATTGAATCTAAAAGAGATTGGTATACCGCAGGTACAAGATAAAATAAAAGTGGATGAGTATTTGAGAACTAGCCTCGAGGGTATATATTCAGCCGGGGATTGCATCGGAGGGTACCTTTTAGCTCATGTAGCCTCAATGGAAGCAGAGTGCGCAGTTGAAAATGCCTTGGGTGGCAATTTGAAAATGGACTATACTGCTGTGCCCAGATGTATCTTTACCTATCCGGAGATCGGTGGAGTAGGTTTGACCGAAAAGGAAGCTTTAGATAAAGGTTTCAAGATAAAAACCGGCAGATTCCCCTTCATAGCCAACGGAAGAGCCTTAGCCGAGGATGAAACCGAAGGAATGGTAAAAATAATAGCAGATGAGAAATCTGATAAAATTTTAGGATGTATAATAATGGGCAATCGGGGCACAGACCTTATAGCTGAGCTGGCCCTGGGAATAAAGATGGGGACTAAGCTAAAAGACCTGATTGAAACTATACATGCTCATCCTACCTTAGCCGAAGCAGTTCGGGAAAGCGCTCTAAAATCAGCCGGGAGACCAATCCATATATTCTAAAGAAAATGACGGATTACGAATATCGGATGACGGGAAAAAAACGTAGTGCGACCCTTTTCCTAAACGGATCCGTAGGACAGGGTCGCTTCTCTGCTGAGGGAGGAGTTATACTCCTGCACCCAGTATTTAAACAATGCTGCCATTGCGGGGAATCTCGCCTTTGGCGGATTCGCAATGACTTCTTTTTAAAACAAAAAAAATCGGCCAGGCAAAACCTGGCCGAAAATTAAAAACTTACTATAAACTTATTTTAAATCTCAAATTTACTCTTACATCTCTTTCTGGCATTTCATCATCTTTTCCTTCTGTTCTGGAGTCAAAAGCGACTTAGCGTCCCGCAAAGCTTTCAGATGGGAGAGTTTCATATCTGTTTTCAGCTTCTCCCCAAACCTTAGCTTGGTCTCAATATCTTTCAAGCTGGCTTTATCATCCTCCATAATGGATTTAAGCTCTAAATGGGCTATCTGCAGATCAGATTCCATTTTAATTTTTGTTTTCATGAAATCCATCTTGATAGACTTTAAACTTTCCACCTGCTTATCGGTCAAATCTAATTCCTTTTTACAGCAGAGGAAAAATTCCATTTTGCAACATCCCATCTCCTCTTTCTCTCCCATCATCCCGCACATCTTCATTCCCATCTCCATGCCCTTTTTAGAGCATCCCATTTGAGACATCATCCCTTCCTGATGCTGTCCGCATTTCTCCTTGGACATCATCTTTTCCTCGCCCATCATCTTCATCTCATGAGAACATCCCTTACCCGTCTCCATCTGGGCAAAGGACCAGGTAAAAACCAGAAGGATGAAAAGGAAAGTTAAGCTCATCACTAAACTAACCTTCTTCATAAATCACCTCCTTTACAGGTTAAAAAAGGTTTTAAAAATTATACGAGATAGAACGATTATTTATTAATTATCAAAAAAGATTTCTTTTTAGGTTAACCTATTCATAAAATAACTGACCAGAATGGATAAATTAGAGATAAAATCCATCTATAAAGTATAATAAAATTCAAAAATTTTCCTTGACAAAATAAAATATCAACGTATAATAATTAAAATTGTAGCCTTTTGTTCGGAGGTGGATGGAGTGAAACTTAGAATTAATACAAATTTTTGCACAGGGATAATTCTGCCCGCTTCAAAGGGTAAGAGGCTGAAATGAGATAAGGAAAAATAAGGTTTATTAAAACCGTGACTTATCCAGAGTAGGTCACGGTTTTTTAATTTATGAAAATAACTACAAAGGATTTAAAATATGAGTTACGCCGTAGAAACTTTAGATTTGACCCGGACTTTTAAAAAGGGTAAAAAGGAAAACGATTCCAATTCCAAACAGACTAACCTGATAATGGCATTGGACAAGGTTAGCCTGACCATAAACCCGGGTGAGCTTTTTGGGGTGTTAGGACCAAACGGAGCTGGCAAAACCACTTTAATAAAGATATTATCGACTCTGCTTCTACCTACTTCCGGAATTGCCCTGGTGGATAATATCGATGTGGTGAAATATCCAGAAAAGGTAAGGAAAAAGATAAATATGGTCTCAGGCGGGGAACATTCCGGATATGGTATCTTAACTGTAAGGGAAAATTTATGGCTTTTCTCTCAATTGTATGGTATGAATACTAAATTAGCCTTACAGAGGATCGATGAACTATTGAAATTCTTGGGTATGGAGGAATATGCCCGGCTCAAAATCTCCAAGCTTTCCACCGGGATGAGACAGAAGATGAATATCATCCGTGGTTTTGTCTGCGATCCACAAATATTATTCTTAGATGAGCCAACTCTGGGATTAGATGTGCAGATCTCCCGGGAGGTAAGAAAATATATAAAATCCTGGGTAAAGGAGAATCAGGAAAAAACCGTTTTACTCACCACTCACTATATGGCTGAGGCAGATGAGCTTTGCGACCGGGTAGCGATAATCGATATCGGAAAGGTCTTAACCTGTGATTCTCCTTTTAATCTTAAAAAATCCTTAAAGCAGGATGCGGTTTTCCATATCGGGGTGAATCTGATGTTAGAGAATTTGGACAGATTTATAAATATACCCGGGGTAAAAAAGTTTGCCTTTGAGCATAAACCCCACACTGGCAGAACTGATTTAAAATTCATCCTGGAGAACGATTCTTTTATCTCAGGAGTTACTGAGGCGATAAGTAATAATGGCTCAGAGATTTTGAGTTTATCCAAAGCTGAGCCAACCTTAGAGGATGTTTTTGTTTCCCTATGTGGTAAAGGATTGGAAAATGAAAACCGAGCTGAAAACTAACTTAAAAGCTATCTTTGGCCGAAGTTATGTGAGATTGGTTGGCGCCCATCGTGAACCGAGCTGGCTTATCTCAGAGGCGCTTTTGCCTTTACTTTCCACAGCTGCTTTTGTCTATGTTTATAAAGCTTTAAAAGCACCTGAGGAGTTCACCGGTTTTGTAGTATTGGGTGGGGCAATGACCGCTTACTGGATAAATGTTCTATGGTCTATGGCCGCTCAGTTCTACTGGGAAAAGGAGATGGGGAATTTAGAGCTTTATTTAGTCGCACCTATCTCTCGGATGGCAATCCTCTTAGGAATGGCTACTGGTGGATTTTATCTGGCAAGCACCCGGGCCGTTTTTGTTTTTATTGTCGGAAGTCTGATCTTCAAGGTGAACTTCGCTTTGATAAACTGGGGTAAATTGGCTTTGATATTCTTTTTGACTCAGGTTTCCCTTTATGGATTGGGGATGATGTTCTCATCTTTATTTATGCTTTTTGGCAGGGAAGCCTGGCATACTACTAATCTTTTTCAGGAGCCGATTTATCTTCTGTCCGGGTTCTATTTCCCTATTAAAAGCTTAGGGTTTACTATCGGACTGGTTGCATCTTTTATCCCTTTGACCCTGGGTTTAGATGGAATGAGGCAGTTGGCTTTCAAAGGAGGGAAAGAGTTTGGATTTCTGAATGTCAATTTAGAGATTGGAGCTTTGTTTATACTCTCGATAGTTTTCCTTATTGCTTCCCATTATGCTTTAAAGTATATGGAGAATATGGGTAAGAAAGAAGGAAGATTAACAATGAGATGGCAATAATATATCGTAGAGACGCAT
>JAZDLB010000278.1:0-2733 GCA_043802565.1 Candidatus Zixiibacteriota bacterium
CACGTGGGGTCGGGCTGGCATCTCATTTAGGTGTCCTTCTGGATCTCCCGACCATTGCCTGCTCCAAAAGAGCAATAGTTAAAAATTACCTGGAACCTGAAAAGATCAAAGGTTCATATGAATTTATCTTTGAGAAAGGGGAAAAAGTTGGTCTGGTGTTAAGAAGTAGAGACAATACCAATCCCATTTTCATTTCCCCGGGAAATAAAATATCGATTGACTCTTCATTAAAGATTATCCTGTAATGCTGCACTAAACACCGATTACCTGAGCCCTTAAGACAGGCACAGCTCTTAGCCCGAAAAAATTGTTCTAACTGACTTCAGTCAGGTTTTACGCCCCTAAAGGTTTTTCGTCCGACAGAAACGTCGGACGCTACATTTCCCTCTCCTTTTACAGGAGAGGGACAAGGGTGAGGTTTACGCCACTAAAGTGGCTATGAACGAGTAGCGCGTCGAGCTTTATGCTCGACGTTTGTTCAAACCGACTTTAGTCGGGTCTTATTTTCATAAAAAGTTAGCAATTGAGGTAAAATTAATAACTGCCGATATATTTAAAGTAATCCAATTGTTCTTTAAGCAGGAGGGGAGGATTGCAGATTGTCAGCCTAAGCTTTGGCAGGTTTCAGGAGCTTTCAGATTTAGACATTTTCTTCAGGCATAGTTTTTTAAGGTTGAAACTAGTTTTAGATATCTATGTTCCTGAGGATAAAGGGTTTGATTTTGAAAATATTCATAAAAAGGTCCTGGATTTTTTCCCAAATTTACAAAAGCATAAATGCTGGGCGAACATTTTAGGAGGTTCTGTCTCTAATCGGGGAAGAAAGGACTTGCCTTTTCAGAGAGTAGGCGGGATAACCGATTTAGCCCATTTAATTGAACATATGATAATTGGCCTTCAAGCCACTGTGGGGTTGATGGAATCCTGCTCCGGGCTGACCTGTGGTTATCAAGACCCGGCTAATCGCTTTGATCTATTCATCGAATGTAAAGACCGAAGGGTGGCAACTTTTTCCTCCAATCTGGCAGTGAAGATGATGAAAGAGTTGCTCTGGGATAAAAATTTATATTTTGAGTATTCAAAATTGATACAGTTAACAAAATGTCTTTACTCTGAGCCAGAGCTTATATTCTCCTTGCAAAAACTGAGCCAGAAGCTGGGCTGGCAGAAAGAGGAACTGGCAATGCAGATCAGGGAGCTAATTAGTCTGAAGTTTTTGAATAAAGAGTTTTTATTGTCAAATTCGGTTAAAAGGAGAGGTAAGAAATGAACGGGGATAGAGAAAAACAGATACTTGAACTTAATAAAACAACTGAGAAAAAAGCTAAGACCGAGTTGAATTCTACGACTTTTAATATGGAGAAGAAGATAGGGTTAGAAATAAGTCAAAAATATAAAACAATATTCAACTGTAGATATACCGAGATAAAAGAATGAAAAAATAGGGACGTAATGCAATGCGTCCCTATTATAAACATCATTTTTAATTATTTTTTACCCTTTATTACTCCTGGGCTTTTTTCTCTGCTTCTTTAGCTTTTTCTGCCAGACCCTTCTTGGTATAGAGAATGCTCAGATGCCCCCAGGCTTCTTTGTTGTCCGGTTCTTTCTGAACTAAAGTTTCCAACACTCCTATGGCATCATCTGTTTTCCCTTGATTTAGTAAACAATACCCTAAAAACCTCATCGCTTCCGAATCATCCGAAGCTAATTCTAAAACCTTTTTGAAATCTGCTTCAGCTTTGCTAAAAAACTCCCTTTGTTCCTCAATTAATCTTTGTGACTTATCTATCAGTGTCTGAGATTTGGGGTTATTCTGGAGAGAATCTCGAAGTGCCACTAATTCTTTGGCGATTTGGCTGGTTTTATTCAGGAAGAGGAGGGCACGATTGAAATAAACATCTTTGGAGTTAGGGTCCTGCGCTATGATCTTGTTATAAAGCTCCATAGTTTCTTGCTCCCGGCCAAGGTTCTCCAGGATCACTGCCTGGTTAAAGAGAGCATTCAAATCATTAGGGTTTTTCTCCAAGATCTCTTTTGAGATCTTCAGAGCCTCTTCATATTTTTTATTATTTAATAATACTGCAAAGTAGTTATTGAGAACCTCGAGTTGATCCGGTTTTAACTCATAAGCTTTCTTAGAGTAGCTTAAAGTCTTTTCCAGTTGGCCAAGTTTAGTAGCAACGAAAGCTGCATTTATAAAAGCCTCATAACGTGTAGAATCGATTAAGGCTGACAGCTCGTAGTGCTCAAGGGATTTGGTATAGAGGTCCTGTTTTAATTTTTCTAAAAGTATGGCTAAATCCGCATTGGAGATACAATCCTTCCAGTTGTAATTGGAGGAAGTGAACTCCGAGGAGAGCATCTGTAGGGTATCGGCATAGATTGGGTAATTAGACCAGTTTGAAAAGGATTCTTCTGCATATTTTTCTATTTTAGGAACTCTATTAGCATATTCCAATCCACGATTGAAGCAGGCTACCCAGGTGCTATCAACCATTTTCTTCATATCCCCCTTATCTTTTTCTTTGGGAGAGAGTTTGTTAGCCTGGGCAAAAGCCTCCAGCATATCTTTGGGTCTATGTTTAATTACATAGACCTTACCTAATAAAAACCAGATCTCAGCATCATCCGGGTAATCGACTTTAGCTTTTTCTAATAGATTGAGGATTCTATCGTAGTCAGGATTTTTAAGCTTGAGCTCGATCTTGACTGAGGATTTGTAAGCCTCTT
>JAZDLB010000279.1:0-7100 GCA_043802565.1 Candidatus Zixiibacteriota bacterium
TGAAAAAATGAGATACGGTTGAATTCTGCGGGACATAGCCGAAATCCCACTCTTTTTCCGGTAAAAAGAGCTTGGGACCTTTAACCGGCTTTTTTTCTCCAGAAGCTAAGGAAAAATAAATTATAAATAGAAGGATTGGAACAAGATAAAATATTTTTTTCATAACTTTTCAATTCTCCCTTTAAAGTTCTCTTATTAAAAGAATTACGCTTGAGGAGATGAGAAGTTGGAGACTTATTATAAAATATTTACCTGATATAATACACTACCCTTTCACAGGAGATTAAGAAATCGCAGCTCGACCCAGTCAGTCGACATAAGGCAGATTAGACCTCTGCATGACCAAACCGTGGTTTTGCATCCTGTAGGGGCAGGTTTTAAACCTGCCCCTACCATTCTCGAAACCTTTCTATATTTATGAAGTGCAAGTCCACATACTCGATTTTATTGACAAATCCTTAAAGCCAGGATATATTTTCAGTATGCGACTCAAAAATGCTCTTGAGAAAAAGGAGTTATATTTTCTTTTTGGGATTTTCATATTCAGCCTCATCTTGCGTTTAATCTATCTTTTACAGATCAAGTCCAATCCCTATTTTTATTCACCCACAATGGATCCGTTATATCACGACCTCTGGGCACAATCCATTGCCCAGGGTAACTGGATTGGAGACCAGGTTTTTTTCCGGGCACCCTTTTATCCCTATTTCTTAGGGATACTCTACAAACTCTTTGGCCACAACTATTTTATCCCCAGATTACTCCAGCATCTGATCGGCTCTTTCTCTGTGATACTAATCTATTTTCTATCCAGAAAACTTTTCAATCGTAAAGTAGCCTGTCTTTCAGCTTTCTTTGCAGCTATCTATGGAATCTTCATTTACTTTGAAAATGAGTTCTTATTAGACTTCCTTTTAGTTTTCTTCGGGGTTTTATTAATCTTGCTTTTGTACCGAACAAAAGAAAACCCTAAAAAATCCGGATTTCTCCTGGCCGGTTTAGTCTCAGGCCTTTTCGCTATCACCCGACCGAACATCTTGATTTTCATCCCTTTTGTCCTGCTATGGATATTCTTACTTTTAAAATTTGATTTGAAGAAAAAGCTCGTTTACTCTTTATTTTTCCTCTTAGGCTTTATTCTTCTTATCATTCCTGTATCTTTTAGAAACTATTTAGTTGGAAAAGATTTCGTTCTGATCTCCTCTCAGGGAGGGATAAATTTTTATATCGGAAACAATCCAGAAGCGGATGGAACCAGTGCCTTTCTCCCCCCTTATGGAGACGACTGGGAATATCAGGATGCAGTTTACGAAGTGCAGAAGGCTACCAATAAACTCCCCCAACCATCTGAGGTTTCAGATTATTATTTTAAAAAAGGGATGGATTTCGCAACTCATTCCCCGGCTAAATTTTTATCTTTGTTCATTAAAAAATTATACCTTTTCTGGAATTCTTTTGAGATCAGCAATAACCAGGACATCTATTTTTTCAGAAGATATTCAGCTTTAATCCGTATCCTTTCTTTAGGTTTCTGGTTAATAGGTCCTTTAAGCCTTCTGGGAATTGCCCATAGCCTGAAGAGCTGGAAAAGATATTTTCTACCTTTGAGCTTTATTTTCTCCTACTCTTTTTCAGTTCTACTCTTTTTTGTCAGCTCTCGATTTCGCCTGCCGGTTTTACCTTTTTTGATCATCTTTTCCTCTTTTGCTATAATCCAACTCTATGAATTTATCCGAAGAGGCTCTTTTAAAAAGCTCTTTTTTGCTCTAATCCTTTTCCTTTTATTTTTCTTTTTAACCAACTCGAATTTTTATCATCTTAGCAAAACAAATTTCGCTCAAGCCTATTTCAGTCTGGGCAATCTTTATTTGAAAAAAGGCGAGCTTCAAAAAGCAAAAGAACAATATCTTTTAGCTCTTAAAGAAGACCCTTATTTAAGGAGAGCTCATCTTAATTTAGGAAACATCTATTTCCGTGAACGAAACTACTCCAGTGCAGAAGAGGAATTCCTCGAGGAGTTAAAACTTCACCCCAGACAGGAGAAAGCTTATAATAACCTTTCAGTATTATCCCGGATCAAAGGTGATTTTCCTTCTGCCATAGAACAAGCGAAGGAAGCTCTCAAAATAAAACCCTATTATCCAGAAGCTTATATAAACCTATCCTTAGCCTATCTCAAAGAAGAAAACTTTCCTTTAGCTGAAAGCACACTCAATGCTGCCGCAACCTTCTATTCATCCTCTACGAGTTTAAGATTTTATCTGGGGATGATTTATCAAAAACAAGGAAAACCAGATGAAGCCCTGCGGGAATATGAACTACTTTTAAGTGAAAAGAGCAAATCTGAGAACTTAGATTATAATTTAGGTCTTATCTTTTCAAAGGATGATCCAGCCCAGGAAGGGGTAAGCGGTTTAAAAGCCTATGCGGCTTATAACTCCGGGCTAATCTATTTACAAAACAAAGAAATTATTCCTGCCCAGAAAAGCTTAATCCAGTCTATTGAGCTCAAACCTGATTTTGCTGAAGCTCATGCAACTTTAGGAAACTTATATGACCTGGACAGAGAATACCAGTCAGCAATTAAGGAATTACAAAAGGCATTAGAGCTTAATCCGGATAATCCAACCTATCATTACAATTTAGGTCTGGTTTTTGCCAAGTCAGGAAATCTTATATTCTCAAAACAGGAATTTCAGTTAGCTTTAAAGCTCCTGCCTGAATTTAAACTCGCTCAGGAGAAACTCAGATTAGTCGATTCGCTTCTATCCCTTCCGCCCTCTAAATAAAAATACGTAGGTCGACCATGTCCCAAGGACTGGTTGACATCCTGTTTAAATTCGTTTGGTCAAGCAGGCTCCACCATGCTTGACCTACATTGTTTCTAAATAAAAAGAGACCAGGTTTTTTCCTGGTCTCTTTAAGGTTTTAAATCTACAGAGGCGTAAGGTTTACGCCTTATTTCAAAGAGAACTTAAGGATTAACCTCATCCTGCATAAACCAGCTCACCATCACTTTCATCAAATCTAACATCTGGTCTCTTTTCATAGCAAAAGCCGGGAAGCAGAACTCTGCAGTTCTCCACTGTAGGATATGTTCTCCATTCTCATCCGTAAAAGTCCAAGAGTTCGGGCTATAGGCTCTGGAAGCACAAGCCCGTCCATGTAAGGATGATTCAGAGCCTTTATAAGATATAAAGGTATAAAGCCTTTGATTGTAATTGGCATTCCAGATTGACTCCCAGTTTGCCCGGGCTATTCCCTTCAATGGTTTATCAGCTGGGAAAATGCCATCGTAGTAACGGGTTGATAGTTTCAGCGTGTCAACCTCTAATCGTGGTAAACCAGCTCCATAGGGTAAATACGGCTCAGCTGCGGTCATCTCTTCGTTCCGATTTCTGGAGTCAAGGGCTGGATGAAAAATTCCAGTGACTCCACAAAAATAATTAGCCACTCTTACCACCGTTGAAGTGTAACCACTTCCACCGGGTTTAATAGCTATATATGAAGGGTCAGGGGGCACATTTACATCCCAGTTATTCTGACCTATCATCCAGACTCTTCCACCTACCCTAAGATATTTTTCAATTTGTATAAAGCCCGAATCGTTGTGGTTAGCTGTTGCCCCAACTATGCCTGAGAACCTACCCTCATTGAAGTAAATAACGCATTTATAATGAGACAGAGTATCTTCCGGAGGAGGGGAAGGTATATCACTCGTTAAAGGAACTCGATAAAAGGAATATCTATCGATAATATTAGGGACTAGCGAATCCAAAAGCGCTCTATAGAAACTCCTTATGGAGTCCTTTTTAGGTATTATAAGCCCTCCTTGATAATTCGTCGCATCTACTAAAAGGACAGCTCTCTGGTTTGAAAAAAGGAAAGGGGGTTTTATGATCTTGAAAGTGGCGACAGCAGGAGTCGGGTCAGGCACAAAGGCATCATCTCTTGCCCGGACCCTGAACTGATACCAGCCAAAATCTTCTCCTGGAGCATTCTCCAGATCGACTAAAAGGCGAGAAGTGCTATCCACCCAAGGAGAGTTAGTGATGTTATCCCAGGAGGAGTAGTAGAGATCTTTGGTTGTATCTATATCTTTCGGAGGTTTTGAGGCATACGGACCATAAAGCTTCCAAGAATAGGTCAAGGGAGGCTGTGCCCTGGGACCATAATCCGGGTCAGTGCCGGACCAGCTGATCTTTATTCCTCCCCAATCAGTTGTCGTATCAGGTAAACAATACTCGACTATTAGAGTGTCATATTTAATTGCAGTATTCGGTGGAATATTAGTTCTTTTAAAGAGGCGAAAATTACTTCCTTTTTCTGAATCAGGCTTCCAGATCTTGGAAACAGCCCCCTCATTATCCACAGCTCTTACGAAGAAATACTGGGAAACACCAATTGAGGTATCCAGAGAGGCGAAAAACATAACCTTATCCCAGGTACCTGCTGAATTTCCAACTGAATCTATTGCATGCACAACAGACCTGGTTATCCCGGTGTACCCTTTAGACGTCAAGAACACAGCAATGGCGCTATCATTCCAATCCTCAGGCCCTACCATTTCTATAAATTGCACAAATTCAGGTTCAATAAATACAAGGGTATCACCATTGGAGATCAGAATGTCCTTAGGAATAATTAAACCCGTATCAAGGATCACCAGATATTGATAGCGTGAAATATACCCATCCTGGTCAAACCCATACCAGTAGATCTGAATTAAAGTCTCAAATTCGGATGACTCCGGGGGTATATTGACCAGAAAGACCTCCGGAGCTATATTTGCAGGAGCAGTGCCCTTTTTGCTAAGCTTACCGCAGGCAGAGAAGAGTATGCTAAGCAAGAGCAATAAGGTTAAACCTATCATCCATTTCTTCATTTCTTAAAACTCCTTCTTAAAGGTTAAGGGCTTAATTTAGAAACTAAAATTCAGAGTAAATCTGTGCACCTCAGTCAAAGTCCCGAAATCGTGATAACCATAATCCACTCTCAGCTTGGTCTTATTATAAAAAGGTAACTTTATACCTGCACCAAAACCTAAATTCCCAGTATCATATCCCTCCTGAGCTCCAATCCTTAATGCAAGCAGATCCCGGTACCAATATTCTAAGCCACCGTTAAACTTCTCTAAATTATCATTAGGGTGGCCAACTTCTAAATCCACCGAAACCTTGTGATCTCCGAAATTGATCACCTCCATCGAGACACCATATTTGAAAGTTATGGGCAGAGGGTAATCCTCACGTATGAACTTCAAGTCAGGTCCGAAGTTGCTCATCACCATACCAATTTTAAAATTTCTGAATCCGGTGTTATACATCGTTCCGATATCTGCGGCCCAACCTGTGGCACGCTCCTCCTCATACAGCTCATCGATGAACTTCAAAGTAGCACCGAGGCTGAAGCGCTCGGTCAAACGACGGCCATAACTTAAGGATAAAGCATATTCCTTAGCTGAAAAGGTTTGACCTGAACCAGCAGGTGAGTCTAAATAGGTGTTATAATCCATATCGCCAGCATTCAGGAAATAAAATCCTAAACCCCACACCCCTCCCAATTTAGTAAAAGGATAAGCTATGCCACCAAAATCATAAGCAATATCCGCGGGATAATCAATATGGGTAAGAATAACTTCTCTTTTGGATAGCTGGGTAAGGCCGGCTGGGTTATAGTAGATGGCCGAAGCATCATCTGCTATAGCCAGAAAGGCATTTCCCATCCCCACCGCTCGGGCTGAAACCGCCAGTTCTAAAAATTGGGCACCTGCGGTCCCGGTCTTAGCTTGTCCCCAAGCAAGGGCCGGGGTAAGAAACAGGACTAAAACCATTAACCAGAGCTTTCTCATATTTTCTCCTTTCGGCCTTTGAGTTTTATTTTATAATCACGAATTTGCCAACCTGGTGCTCACCGGAATCATACTCTATACTGTAAAGATAGATCCCTGAGACCACTGCCTGAGTATTCCGATTGATCAGGTTCCAGTAATCATAGGGGTCATTATCATCGTCATGGTATTTTTCCCAGACCAGATCACCATCTAAGGTATAAACTCGAATCCAACACTTACCTTGCAACCTGCTAAAATTTAACTTCTTGTCAAATTGACCCGAGCCCTCCTCCAACCCTTCTGGCAACTGATAATTCTCCGAGATCTTATATGGATTGGGAAATACCTTCACCTTCTTCTTTAACTCCCGCACCCTCGAAGGTGAATCCAAGGCAAATACCAGCTGAGCATTGATCGGCGGGCGTGACTCCAGGGCACCTAAGCCGGTACTGGCATTACCAAAATCAAAAGCCGACACCGCAACCCAGACTGGGAAACTGGGCAATAAACCTGTCTGCGTATACCCGCACTCATAGTACTTATTCTCGATCAGACTATCTGGAATATCATTTGTACTATCATCATCTGTGTTGACTCTGTCCACAAAATCCACGTAAGTCGTATCCACCCTAAGTTCCCTTAAACCCTTGTTCCAGTCCTGAAGGTCAAAGAAAAGACTATCTCCTGACTTTATCTCATACCAGCTGATCACTGTATCCGGTCCAGGATATACCCAGGGATTAAACTCTGTATAATAATTAGGATTCTGCTCCAAATTCACACAGAGCATACTGTCATACTTACAAAAATACCTCTCTATGGTGTTCGGCCTTATCCCCTCCTCTAACCAGACTACCTCGTGCCCTGGTAATTTCGGCTTCAACTTATACATCTTATAATCTATATAATCGAAGGATGCTAAGAGTGTCCAGTCATTGGGCAAACCCGTATAACTGATCCATATCCTGTAACCCTCAAAATCGTGAGACCCGGTAAATGGGTCCACTCCTGTCTCCGTGGATTTGCCATTCCATTTTACCCTTATCTCGCCCTCCTGGTTATCGAAACTCAAAAAAGGTGGATCCGGGGGTGGTGGTCCCGCAAAATCTGGTATTCCATCCCCCTCATACCAGAATTCACACTCTTTTGTCTCTGGATTTATAAAACACTTCCCCGAATCACCATCACCATCTGTGTCCACACCCGGGTTGTCATATACCCAGGCAGACCAACGAGCGTTGGTGGCAAAATCAGTAAAATCTAAATT
>JAZDLB010000280.1:0-4038 GCA_043802565.1 Candidatus Zixiibacteriota bacterium
TTCATCAAATATAGCCTTCAACCCCAGCTCCACCTTATTTTCCATTTTTAAAAGTAGGTCTTTAAATCTTTCATAATCTCTTTTCAAAATTTTCTTAACCTGGGTTTCATCCTCCGCAATAGTGCAGTATCTGACCGGGAGAACAGTAAAACCTTCCTTCATCACCGCCTCAACTGCCTGCTGGTGGCCCAAACAGTTTTCTCTGCAGACTGGATATTTTTTAATTGGGGAATTGCTGATCACCACCGCGACATCTTTGTAACTTAAGGAGCGCAGCTCATCCCCTCTGTCACCCAGGCCCAAGGGACCAAAGTTTTTTTCCGGATCTCCTTCCTTAAAATCTATCACGCAATAGATATATTTACCTTCTTTAGATTTACTTTCCGCCGTCACTTTTATACCTCTCTTTTCCTTTCTAAGACTTCATGGATGATGTTTTTTACTAACCATAAATCAATTGGTTTAGTTAGATAATCATAGGCACCCAATCTCATCGCCTCTTTAGCTGTTTTTAAGGTTCCATAACCGGTCAGGATGATCACCTGCATATCCTTTTTAACCTTTTTTAACTTTTGCAATACCTCTATCCCCTCCATTCCTGGCATCTTTATGTCCAGAAGAGCTAAATCGAATCTATTCTGCTTCCCTAAAGAGATTGCCTCCCCTCCATCGGAGGCGGTAAATACCTTATACCCCTCTTGGGTTAGAAAATCTTGAAAAAGATTACGGATCTCTTTCTCGTCATCAACTATCAAAATGGTAGGTTTCATTTTATCTCCTTTTTTAAACTTCCCCTCTTTTTCTTTCTTTTCAGTTTGATATCCAAGATTTGATTTCCATATGAGGTTTTCAAACTGCCCGGATTGACTACAAAGGGCAATAAGATCTCCTTCTCATATTTTTTTGCTCCATGGCTATCCTTAGCCTCAGCCGAGATAAAGAGAATGTCGTCCTTTACGTTACAACTAATACTCTCTTTGTTTGCACCCGGCATTTCTGCCAGCACCACTACCTCCTTTATCTCCTCTAAAACATTTACTACCGGTTCCTCAACTTTTTCCACCAGCAGGGATTTCTCAATTGGCTTTTGATAGCGAATAAATTTTGGTCTAGTGGAGAAGACCCAGGTACGCGGACAAACCAGGTCAACCTTCCTTGTGGACTCATCTGCTGAACCAAAACCCCCTAAGCCTGCACCACCGACATCTATTCCAGTATTATCTTTTCTTCTCGGCCTATGTACCGTAGTGACAATATCATGGATTCCTTTAATGCGTCTATTCTTCACCATTTTTTACAGCTTTCTTTAAATGGTAATCGATAGATTAGATAGCTAACTTCCATATCTCTGGATAATTTTTCATCCACCCGGTGTTTCATCCCGATGAAAAGAATTCCGGTTTCTCCCTCGATTAATGTTTTGCTTATCCTCTTAGCGATGTATTCGTCCCTTCTTTTAAGTAAATCCAAAGCTATTTTTTCGTAATTTTTAACGGCTTTTCCTTTTTCTTCTAAATTATCAATTTTGGTAACAGCTTTGATATAGTTGTACTCTTCTAAAAGCAGTCCCGGCTCCTCCGTCCCCACCAAATTCGCTCCTCTTTGAATTAATTCTAAGATTATCTTGTAATTTTCATTGCCCGCTTGGGCTAAATCATAAGCTATGGCTAACTCTTTATTACAAACCGGCAGTCCATCCTGATAAACTTTTGTCTTGTGGTAATCCAATCCTAAGTCGAATATCTTTTGTCTTATCCCCTGCCACATGCTGTTAATCGCCTCAATATGTTCATCCCATCTTTTCAGACCATACCTTCTGATGTATTCTTTTTTTAGTGGCTCAGCTACCGAGCCCATATCCGCCTCAGTATGGATCACCGGAACATAGATTAGTTTTCTCAATATTTTTTCCCTTTCCTACGGATCCAGAATTCGGACCGGCTCCGGCTCCATTTTTAAAATTTTAATTAGAATAGAATTCTCAACCTTTTCTTTTCGCAAGGAGCATCGGCACGTATTCTGTGTCTTGAGATCGGATTGACAATATTCAAGTAAAAGCTTATAAGCTTGGGTTAACTCATTAAATTCTTTATCCAAAGGGATCCCTTCAGGATTTTTATCCGGATGATACTTAAAGACCAGCTTGCGGTGTGCACTTTTGATCTCGGAGGGGGTAATTTCTTCCCCCAATCCCAATAACCTTCTGGCCTTATCGATATCCTCAAATTGCCACTTTTTCACCTCTATAGTACTAAAGCCATACGGAGGCAAAGGTCCCACATATCTGAAGTTGATCTTCTTATTATATTTTTCATCTAACTCATTTAACTTTTTATCGAAATCTTTTTCTCTGTTTCTATCTAAAAGAAAAGAGGAGTTTAGTATCATGGTATTATCTAAAGTATCATGGGTACAAAAATCAAAAGCCTCCTCTTTTAAAGCACCTAAGATCTCTTCTGCATATTCAAGATTTTTACTCTGGAGCGATTTCTCGACCATTCTGCCTAATTTTATTCGGTCATTGAGTTGCGGATCAGCTGGATTACTGGCAATTCTTTCTTTAAGCTCTTTAATTTCCCTCTCCTCTGCAATCTCTTTGAAAATTATCTCTTTGTTCCATAAAGCCACCACATCTAATTCTATTTTATTGTTTATTAAGTTAAGAGCCTCTCTAAATTGCTTATATCCGTTTTTCAAAATCTCCAAAACTTCCTCTTCTTTTTCAGCAAATGTTCCGAATTTCATAGGGACAATGGCATGATTCTTCATGACCTTCTCGGTAACCCACTGATGTGAAAAAAGATCCTTAACTACCCGGTCTTTTGTCATGGAATGGTAAGCTATAATCGGTGAATCGCTGACCACCGCGCTGATATCCTGGTATGGAACTGTATATACCTCTTTTTTAGGGTGACCTAATCCAATTGAACAAAAGTTTTTCTTTTCATTTGTTTGGATTATTCCATAAATATATTTTCCTTCCCTTCGACCTTGCTCTCCTCGAGTCTGAGCGACCTCGGAGTCGAAGACAGGGACAGTGAGAGAAATCGAACTGTGTTCATTCATCTGACTACCTCTCGATACGATTGTTTTTCCTGTGGGGAAGGATGCTTTCCCAAACATCCTTCCCCGGGGTGAACAGAGCCAAGATGACCAGACTTTATGCCCTGTTAACCTGTTCTCCTTTAGTAAAAAATAGTTTTAGCCCGATTCCTAATAAGACCACGGGCCACAATTTACTCAGCGTCTGTGGTATTATCAACGCATAGTTGCTCAAAAGGAAAACTAGGCCCACTACAAACAAAACAACTCCCCAGAACTTTATGGCATTGTCTTTCACTTTACTCCTCCCTTTCTTTCCGCCATCTCCTGAATGGCTTGGTTAAAGTGTTTAGCCTTGATCTCAAAATTAGAGTAATCTTTTTTCTCCTTTCCCACATAATCCCGAATAGCAGAAAGGGATGCTCTGCGGCAGATAAATCCGATATCCGATCCAACACAGTTGGCGGTTGTATGGGCTAACTCTTTTAAATCCACCTCCTTGGCTAATGGTTTCCCCTTAGTGTGAATTTTAAAAATCTCCAATCTTGTTTTTTCATCCGGGATAGGAAGTTCCAATAAAAGGTCGAACCTGCCCGCACGGAGAAGTGCTGGATCCAGAATGTCCAGACGATTGGTGGCCGCAAGAACTATCACACCTTTCAGCTCCTCTATTCCATCTATTTCAGTTAAGAATTGGCTGATCACCCGCTCAGAAACATGAGCGTCACTTACTCCTCCCCCCCTTACTGGAGCTAAGGCATCGATCTCGTCGAAGAAGAGGATACAGGGAGAAGCTTGCTTAGCTTTTTTAAAGGCTTCCCTCACCCCTTTTTCGCTCTCCCCAATATATTTTGACATCAGAGCCGGACCTTTGATGGAGATAAAATTAATCCCGCTCTCATGAGCCACAGCCTTCGCTATAAGTGTTTTCCCAGTTCCTGGGGAACCATAGATCATAATTCCTTTGGGAGGGGTGGTCTTAGCTTTCTCGAACAG
>JAZDLB010000281.1:0-4063 GCA_043802565.1 Candidatus Zixiibacteriota bacterium
TCTCCTCTAAGGTCAGACCGTTCTTCTTATAAGATTCCCATTTCTCAAACTCTTTTTCGCCGTGGATGTAAATCATTTTTTCGCCTTCGGCTTTATTGGCGTTTTTCAGCTCGTTGATCATTCGGTCTAAAGTTTTTTTAAATGTATCCAGCGGGATGAAGTTGTCTATTTTTATCTCTCCGAAGAAATGCCCTACATTAGAATATTTCTGGGAAGGGTCCCTTTTGGAATCGACATAAGGTCCGTAAGCCGCTCCGGAGAGTATTCCGGAGAAGATATCTACTAAGACCGAAAGCCCATATCCTTTATGTCCGCTGAATTCCTCGCCAGCTCCGCCTAAAGGAAGAACTCCACCACCTGCGGCTTTGGTCATATTGTCTAAAACCTTTTTGGTATCAGTTGTGGGAACGCCTTTTTCGTCCACTGCCCAGCCCAGGGGGAGAGGTTTTCCCAGACGGTCTAAAACCTCTAATTTTCCTCTGGGAACTACAGTGGTTGCCATATCCAGGACAAAAGGTCTTTCCTTTCCGGTAGGGAAGACCACGCTGATTGGATTGGTGCCGATGATCATATCCCGGCTGAAAGTGGGGACACCCAAGGGGGCTGAGTTGGTCATAGAAATCCCGCAGAGATTTTCTTTTAATGCCATCATCGAATAGTATCCGGCAATCCCATAGTGATTAGAGTTTCCCACTGCAACTAAGCCTACTCCAGTTTTTTTAGCTTTATCGATAGCTAATTTCATTCCGAAAAGCCCGGCTGGTTGGCCTAAACCGTTTTCTCCACTCACCGCTGCAGTTGTGGGAGTTTCCCGGATGATTTTGGGTTTAACTTTAGGAAGTATCTTCCCGTTTTTAATCCCGTTGACATACCTCATCAGACGGGCAACTCCATGTGAGGGGATAGCCCTGAGGTCTGCCTGGACTAAATTATCTGCAGTTACCTCTGCATCTTCTTTGGATACTCCTAAGTCGATGAACACCTGAGTACAAAAGCTACTCAGCCTTTCATCATTGACAAGTATGTCTGCCATTGTTACTCCTTTTTTTAAAAGTTTATTTATCCAAACAAGGATAGATCAATCCACCCTGAGGCACAACGTAAGCTTTGAAATCCTCCCCGTGCTTGGTTTTAATCTTATCCAAGGCATCTTCTAAACTTTCTGCGTATTTAAAGAATCTCTGTTCTAAGAAATCTTTTTTCATAGAGGAGATGACATAAACCTCATATTTCTTAAGAGTTTTGGAGTTAATCACCGCGGTATGACCACCAACCACAATATCTTTTTCCTTAGTATTCAAAAGCTCATCACAACAAGAAGCGTTGGCAAGCCATTTATCAAAGGTATCTGAGCCAATCCCCTCACGGGACTCAGTTAACATCACTATGGTCCCGCCTTCTTTTACCACCTCTTTAGCATTGTTCATCGTTTTCATAGTCTGGTATAAATTGACATCCTTGGGATAACCTCCAGCACTGGCAATAACCGCATCAGCTAAACGGTCGATTTTTACTTTATAAAGCTGATTACAGGCAGCCACCCCGGCCAAGAAAGCTTCTTTTAAATCTCCTGCTACTATCTTTACAATTTCCTTCTTATCATTTATCACCACATTTAGCAGAAAATATACTCCCGCCCTACGGGCGGCTTCTTCCATTTCCTGGTTGATCGGGTTATCATTAAGTCTAGCAATCCCCACTCCCGGCCTGCATACCATGGCATGGTTTGCCCGGATGGTCTCTCTACCAGCTACTCCAGGCAAGAGCCCTTTTCTACCACCGGAATACCCTCCGAAGTAATGGGTGGTGATAAGTCCGGTCATCACCACTAAATCCGATTCCTTGATCAGTTTATTTACTAAAAGCTCATTCCCGGTAGAAAGATTACCGAAGGATACAAGATCTTTGTCACATTCATGGCTTATCACTTCATAGTTATCAACTATCTCATCCCCGAAATTATCCCGATTTTCCTTGTCAGTGTGGGGTCGGTGCGCTCCAGTTCCTACTAAGAATTTAATATTTTCATTTTTTATTCCACCAGAGTTTAATTCTTCAACTATTGGAAGGAGGAGATTATGTGCAGGACGTTTGTAGGGAGTGCCACGGGTGAAATCGCTTACCACAATGACTGCGGTTCTTTTTCCCTTAGCTAAATCACTTAACCTCTTGCTGTTGGTTGGATTCTGTAATGCCTGAATGGTTGCCTGGTTTACATCTGAAAGACCGGGAACTTTCTCTAATTCTAAGACTCTTAGAAGGTTTTTGTCGGGGAGGTTTAATTCCTTATACCCATCGCCATATTTTAAGTTTCTTTTCATAAAGTTTCCTTTTGTTTCCAAAAGTTCTACGAAGATACCGAGAAAAATATAGTATGGATGCTTTTTTTAAGCAAGGATTATTTGTGAAATTTTTAACAAGGGGACGTGTGGGGACAGAACATCGTTCGGTCCTATTGTATTTTTAACCGATCTGGGACATGGTCCCACCACCATCTTTCAATCAAACGCCTTATGGATAAAGATGGTGAAGCATATAGAGTAAGACAAAAAAACTCTTGACAATCCCTCTGGTTTGATTATAATAACTTTAGCCAATAACAAAAAATAAAGGGAGGGATTTATGCGTCCCATTATTAAAATCTTCTTTTTCACCTGGATGGGATTAATTCTCTTTTTTAGGCCCCTTTTAGCTGAACAGCAAGGTTCTGAATTTAACCCTCAAGTATTTAAGGGAATGCGGGTGATAATGGATGATTTTCTAGTAAATGATGACACCACGGGTGGATGTGCTCAGTCCCAATCTGCCATAGCCTGCGACTCATCTGGTAACTTTGTTATTACTTGGGTAGATGAACGTGATGCAACTAGCCAGGATATTTATGCTCAGAGATTTGATTCTAACGGCACTCCTCTGAGCTCTATCTTTATTGTGAATGATGATACTCTGCCAACTTCACGTGATTATACTGACATTGCTATGGATAGGTCTGGCAACTTCGTTATTACCTGGCGAGATTACCAGTCTGGCAGTATTTTTGCTCAGAGATATAACTACACAGGTGACCGTATAGGGGCCAATTTCAAAGTAAATGAATCTGGTTATTCATACAATCCTGTAGTAGCTATGGATGGTGCTGGAAACTTTGTCATCGCTTGGAATACCACCAACATCTGGGCTCAGAGGTATGATTCCTCAGGTAACCCTCAAGGCTCAAACTTTAAGGTAAGTGATTTAATCGGGTTGGTTCCAGATATCGCTATGAATAGATCTGGTGATTTTGTAATCATCTGGCAGGGTAGATACTGTGTTTCTTATCCTTTTCCTGGTTACTGTTTTTTTGATGATATCTATGCTCAGATTTATGACGCCTCTGGGACTCCCGTTGACACCAATTTCAAAATCGCTGATTATGGGAGTTATAGCTACTCCTCCTCCGTTGCGATGGATGATTCTATCAACTTCATAGTCACCTGGGGAAGCGGAGATATCTATGGTCAGAGATACAGTGCGACTGGCACTCCATTAGGCTCTAAATTAAAAGTTAATGATGATGCAGGAGGAGTTGGACAGGCTAATCCCGATATTGCTATAGATGGCTCTGGTAACTTTATCTTCACCTGGACAGACGCCCGCAATGCTAACTGGGATATCTATGCTCAAAGATATGATTCCACAGGTTCCCCCTTAGGCTGCAACTTCAAGGTAAATGATGATGTTGGAACTGCTGGGCAGGATTATCCTGCAATAGCTTTGGGTGGCTCTAACAGCTTCGTAATCGCCTGGAGAGATGAACGCAATCAAAATTTTGATATTTATATTCAGAGATATAACTCAGCAGGCACTCCCTCAGGGTGTAACTTTAAGGTGGATGATGCTGGAACTGCTCATCAGTGGACTCCTGCTGTTGCAGTGAATAACTATGGCGACGTTGTAGTCACTTGGGAAGATTACAGGAACGGATCGACCAATCCTGATATCTATGCACAGAGATATAACTATTCTGGCATTCCCATCGGCTCTAACATCAAGGTAAATGATGATACTGGAGCTGCTAAGCAAA